>JAKDUG010000289.1 GCA_030457805.1 Psychroflexus sp. | reverse complement strand
TTGTGAATTCTCGATTAATAGGGATAAATTCTTATTTTCGTGCTGACCAAAATCTTATCTTATGAAAGGCATTATTTTAGCTGGTGGCTCAGGCACGCGCTTACATCCTTTAACGCAAGCGGTTTCCAAACAACTTTTACCAGTTTATGATAAACCGATGATTTATTATCCTTTGTCGGTTTTGATGTTGGCAAATATTCGTGAAGTTTTGATTATTTCAACCCCAAAAGATTTACCAAATTTCAAACATTTATTGGGTGATGGGAGTGATATCGGAATGCAGCTTTCCTATGCAGAGCAACCTGAACCTAAAGGTTTAGCAGAAGCTTTTATCATTGGCGAAGAGTTTATTGGTAATGATGATGTCTGTCTGATTTTGGGTGACAATATTTTTTATGGTGCTGGTTTATCTGGTATTTTAGCCGATGCAAAACAAAAAGTGGAGAGCAGTGATGAAGCTGTTATTTTTGGCTATCATGTAGAGAACCCTAGACGCTACGGTGTTGCTGAAATAAATGATAAAGGAGATGTTTTAAGTATTGAAGAAAAACCAGAGCACCCGAAAGGAAATCATGCGGTTGTCGGTTTATACTTCTATCCAAATTCCGTGATTGATGTTGCCAAAAAGGTTGAACCTTCACATCGAGGTGAACTTGAAATTACTTCAGTCAACGCTGCTTATCTAGATCAACAAAAGTTGAAGATGCAAACTCTTAATCGTGGTTTTGCTTGGCTTGATACAGGCACGCATGAAGCTTTAACTGAAGCAACAGAATTTATCAAAGCTCTTGAAAAACGAACAGGTTTAAAAATTTCTTGTCTAGAAGAAATTGCTTTGTTTAAAAAATGGATTTCTAAAGAGAAACTCAAATCTCAAATTGATGGTAAAAAGGGAGATTATTACGGATATCTTCAACGATTGATGGATTAAACTTCTAAAATAAAAAAAGTCGGTTATGATCAATATCAAACCGACTTTTTTCGCCTAACACGGCTGAACTTTACTTTTAATGTTCGTGATTGTGGTCGCCGATTTCGATGTCAACATAAGCTTCAGATTGATTTCCAGAGCTATCCAATACGATAATCCCAAAATGATAATCACCTTCTGCAATATCAGCAGGGATATTGATTTCATCTTCAACTAAAAAGTTTTGAGGAGAGTTTTCCAAAGTTGTATTTTCATTATATTCCCAAGCTTCGCTCATCGTAACAACGCCATGTGTATGGCCATCTGAAGCCTGATGGATATTTAAACGATATGCTGCTATAGCGATATTGTCATCTAACTGAATATTAAGCATAATTTTTCCGCCAAGATCAAAATGTTGTTCTTGTTGAGGAACATTAATTGTAATTGTTGGCACTTCATTGTCAAGGGCGTTGTCATCATCACTGCTACAAGCGGTGAATAATATGGCGATACTTAAAACGATTGATTGATAAATGTATTTTTTCATGATTTCTGTGTTTTTAAATGTTTAATTTGTTTTTTAATAAATTTTAAATAATAGGAATTCTTAAATTCAGTGGAATGTTTCTACCAAATTCTGGTATTTCTAAATTTCTGTAAAAACTCGTGTGTTTATAATATTTTGTATCAAAAAGATTTGTGACACTAAGATTGACGTCCATTTCAAAATTCTTGATTTTCAAAGTTGATTTTGCGCCAAGTCCAAAAATCTCATAACCAGGGGTGACTTTTTCACCTTGCGCAATTCGGTCTTGCTTCATCGCGATAGTGGAGTTGAAGTAAACCTCAGTGTCGGTGAGCTTG
>JAKDUG010000057.1 GCA_030457805.1 Psychroflexus sp. | reverse complement strand
AGTAGATACTTTACTGAATTACTTCGTAAATTTAAACTTTTAAAAGAATCAAGTATCAATAAGCATAATAACAGAAACACATGAGAAAATTAAATTTTATTTTAATAGCATTGACCTTAGGGTTTGTGCTTGTCGCTTGTCAGAATTCAGAGAAAAAAGAAGACAAATCTTCAACAGAAACGCAGAAAGCGGAAACCAAGAAAGTCGTTGTCAAAGAGGTTAATTGGGAGCGTTTAGATGTTGATCTCATGCTTAAAGATTACCTTAAAATAAAAGATGAACTTGTCAAAGACAATTTGAAAGGGACAGGCAAGCAGGCCTATGAGATGATCAAACATTTTGAGGACTATAATTATGATAGAGTTCCAGAAGCGCATGTCGATTTTGCTAAACACATTGTTCGCGATGCTAAAGAAGTTGCCATGAAGATTGAAAGTGGATCGAGCTTAAAAGAGAAAAGAAAACATTTTTACCACTTGAGCGAAATCATGACGAAATACGTGATGACTGTTGAGCCAGATCAACCGCTTTATGAACAGTATTGTCCAATGTATGCTGATAATCGGGGAGCATCTTGGTTGAGTTTAGATAAGGAAATTAGAAACCCGTTTTTTGGAAGTCAAATGTTGAAATGTGGTGAGGTGACAAAGAAGCATTAAGCTTATGAAAAAAATCAGATTATATGTTGTTCTAGCTCTTGTTTTAGGGATTGGCGTTGGATACTTTATTTTCACACTCTCAGGAGATGACGTCTCAAAATCTCATGATGAGGGAAACTCAACTTCAGCTAAAAATGGATTTGAGGAATTGACGCAGAATGAATTTCGATTGACAAAAAAGGCCATGGCACTTCTCGATATAGAAACCAGCGTTGTCGGGAGATCACAAACAACTAATAAAAGTGCGCTTGACCTATCAGGTGAAATTTTTTTTAATCCGGAAATTGAAACGACACAAGTCAGTTATTTCGAAGGAGATATAGAGAAGTTAATTGCCGATTATAAAGGCAAGAAAGTTAAAATAGGAGACATACTCGCATACATTTATTCGCCAGATTTAATTAGCATTCAACAAGAGTTAAAAAGTGCGGCAGTTCTGAAAGTAGCAAACCCTGAGCATTACTATGCAGTTCGTAACAGATTAAAACGCTGGCATTTAACGGATCGTCAAATTCGACGCATTGAAGAGAATAATGATCCCATTAAACGTTTCTCAATCCATGCGACGGTTCCTGGAACAATCAAAGAAGTGATGGTTTCAACCGGAGATTATCTAAAAAAAGGGCAACCTATTTTGAAACTCAGAAATCTCAATTCAGTTTCGGTGGCATTTGATATTGATGAAAATCAAATTTCAAACTTTAGAGAAGGCCAATCCATTCATGTCACAACAAATGCATTTCCTGATAAGAGTTTTGAAGGTGAAATCGCCTCTCTAGATTCTGGTGGCGATACAGAAAAACGCAGTCGCAGAATTCGTGTTGATCTGCCAAATGAAGCACGCCAATTAAAATCAGGTATGTTAGTAGAAGCAATATTGCCAAAATATGATGACACTAAAAACGGTAGTTTTTTTATTCCGGCAAGTGCTGTGCTATGGACAGGGAAGCGCGCTGAGATTTATTTAAAAACAAAGCCTGATGAACCTGTTTTTGAAAAGCGAGAAATTATTTTGGGAGCAAAAAAAGGTGAAACTTATGAAGTCTTTGAGGGTCTAAATGTTGGCGATCGAATTGTAACAAACGGAACTTCTGCGATTAATAAAGAAGCGCAATTACAAGATGAATGAAAATAAAGAACTCTAATTTAATGCATCAGATATTTGTGAAAAACATGGTTTGCCCACGCTGCATTACGGCAGTGGAATCTATACTGAATACACTGCAAATTGATTATAAAGAAGTGCGCTTAGGCGAGGTTGATTTAGATCAAAAGTTATCTCTTTCTCAATATGAGGAGTTTTCTGATCAGCTCAAAGGCGATGGTTTTGAATTAATTTACGATCGGAAGACCTCACTTGTAGAACGGACGAAGAGCTTAGTGATTGATAAAATACACCATCACTCGTCTTTAAGTGTAGAGCTAATCTGGGCTGATTATTTAAACAAACACCTACATTTGGATTATAAGTATTTGAGTTCACTTTTTTCTTCTCAAGAAAATATGACCCTGGAGCATTATATTATTCTTCAGAAAATTGAACGCATCAAAGAACTTTTAATTTATGACGAATTGACTTTAACCCAAATAGCAGATCAACTTGGCTATAGCAGTTCAGCTTATTTGAGCAATCAATTTAAACAACAAACAGGTTTGACGCCAACGGCTTTTAAGAAAAGCCAAGATCGCAGTCGGATTTCCTTAGACCAAATATAGGATCAAGAGAGTCTTATAAAAGCTTCAGCCTAAATTATAAGACAATCGCTTCCTTTTTGAAGATCTTTGTTATTCAAAACAAAGATAATGTCCACGAATACACATAAAAAAACGTTCTCTGTCACAGGAATGAGTTGTGCCGCTTGCGCTGCAAGCGTTGAAACAATTCTTTCACATTTTGACAGTGTTGATACAGCAGCTGTCAATTTTGCGACACACTCAGTTGCGATTGATTATCAAAAAGATCAGGATGAAACGCAGTTTAAAGAAGCGGTTCAGAAAGCAGGTTTTGATATCATCTTGGATGAAGAGAATTCGGATGAGATCAGTGATGAAATTGCGCAGGAGAATTATCATAAACTTCAGCGTAACTTACTTTGGTCAGCCATCTTTACACTCCCTGTCTTTATTATGGGGATGTTTTTTATGGAGTGGGAGCCCGGGCGGTGGATTTCCTTAGCGCTGACTTTACCTGTTTTGTTTTGGTTTGGTCGTGACTTCTTTAAAAATGCTGTGAAACACGCTAGGGTAGGCAATGCCAATATGGATACGCTTGTGGCATTGAGTACTGGGATTGCATTTATCTTCAGTTTATTGAATACGCTTTATCCACAATTTTGGGTGAGTAAAGGTTTGGATGCGCATGTGTATTATGAAGCCGCAACCGTGATTATTACTTTCATTCTACTCGGCCGCTTGTTGGAGGCCAAAGCAAAATCAAATACTTCAACAGCTCTAAAGAAGTTGATGGGCTTGCAACCCAAAACTTTGCGAATTATTGAGGGCACTACCGAAAAAGAAATACAGATTAAGGATGTGCAAATCGGCCAAATAATTGCTGTTAAACCTGGTGAGAAAATCCCAGTTGATGGTGAAGTTAGTCAAGGGCAATCACATGTTGATGAAAGTATGATTACTGGTGAGCCTCTTCCCGTTGAGAAATATAAAGGCGAAAAAGTTTTTGCAGGAACGATTAATCAGAAGGGAAGTTTTCAGTTTGTCTCAGAAAAAGTGGGTTCAGATACTTTTTTAGCCTCTATTATTAAGACAGTGAAGGAGGCGCAAGGAAGTAAAGCGCCAGTTCAAAAAACTGTTGATAAAATTGCAGGTATTTTTGTGCCAGTTGTGATGTGTATTGCTGTGATCACTTTTATTGTTTGGATGTTTTTTGGCGGTCAAGATGCTTTTACACACGCGCTTCTCACATCTGTTGCAGTTCTCGTGATTGCCTGTCCGTGTGCTTTAGGACTGGCAACCCCAACGGCTATTATGGTTGGTGTTGGAAAAGGAGCCGAAAATAATATTTTGATTAAAGATGCTGAAAGTTTAGAGGTCGCACACAAAATTGATACGATCATTCTCGATAAAACAGGGACAATTACTGAAGGTCAACCTGTGCTGATAGATGAAATCTGGCGTGAGAATCTCGATAGTTTAGAGACTTATAAAGCGATTTTAAAGACAATCGAAAAAGAATCTGAACATCCACTTGCCACAGCTGTGGTTGATTATTTTAGTGGCATTGATGCCGCTCAGGTTTCTCTTGACAACTTCCAGAGTTTGACAGGAAAAGGTGTCGAAGCGCTTTTTACGAATGGTCAAAAATATTATATAGGAAATCAAGCTTTGATTAAGGATCAAGAAATCAATATAAATCCTCAACTCGGGAATCAAGCTCAGAAGCTCCAAGATGAGGCTAAAACCGTGATCTATTTTAGTGATGGTGAAAGTGTTTTAGGAATTTTCGGAATTGCTGATGAAGTAAAAGTGAGTTCGCGTGAAGCCATTCAGGAGTTGCACCAGAAAGGTCTTGCAGTTTATATGTTGACAGGTGATAATAAGCATACCGCCGCTGCTGTTGCAAAAGAGGTCGGTATTGAAAATTATAGAGCAGAGGTTTTACCTGCTGATAAGTCAGCTTTTGTTAAAAAACTTCAGGGTGAAGGAAAGAAAGTGGCTATGGTGGGTGATGGTATTAATGATTCTGAAGCTTTGGCGCTAGCTGATTTGAGTATCGCTATGGGGAAAGGGTCCGATGTGGCCATGGAAGTTGCTAAAATGACTTTGACAACTTCTGATTTAAAGAAAATACCACAAGCTCTAAAACTATCACGTAAAACTGTGATGGGCATTCGACAGAATTTATTCTGGGCTTTTATTTATAATATCATCGGAATTCCGATTGCAGCTGGAATTTTATATCCAATTAATGGCTTCTTGTTGGATCCGATGATTGCTGGTATGGCGATGGCTTTCAGTAGTGTGTCGGTGGTGACAAATAGCCTGCGTTTAAAACAAATCAAACTTTAATTATAAAAATAAAACGATGAAAACCTTAAAATTTAAATCCACAATTAATTGTGATGGCTGTATTAGTAAAGTCAAACCAATTCTAGACGGACACAAAAAAATCGAGAAATGGGAAGTTGACACAGCTCACAAAGACAAGATATTGACTGTGCATTCAGATTCGATTTTAGCAGATGAAGTGTCTCAAGCTTTGTTGGAAATCGGCTTTAAAGCTGAAGAGGTCGATGCATAATAACACATTGTGTTAATTGTAAATTGACTTCAAAAATAGACGTATTTTTGAGCTGTCGTGAAAGGGGGTTATTTTTTTGTGGCAGCTTTTTTATGTTTAAAATTCAATCTTGGCAAACTCCAAATGTTCTGGTTTTGATTCCAAAATACGAGGCAGCAAATCGCTTAATGTCTCAAAAGCTTTCAGGCTGTCATGGAGGACAACAATACTTCCAGCTTCACTTGTTTTTTGATAAACATTAAAAGCTTTTTCCTTTGAAACCTTTTTGTCGTAATCTTTAGTCAGGACATCCCACATGATGAGTTGCATTCCTTTTTGGCGTAATTTATGCGCTTGTTGATGCGTGCATTTGCCGTATGGCGGTCTAAATAAATTGGTATAAACTTGATGCCTGGCCATGCTATTCTGGCATTTGTCTATATTTTCAAGGTAGACTTCTATGTCAGTTTTCCAACCGTTTAAATGATTCTGTGTGTGATTTCCTATGGCATGCCCCTCAGCGATAATTTGCTTAAAAATCTCTGGATTTTTCTGGATATTGTCACCAATGCAGAAAAAGCTGGCTTTGGCATTGTGTTTTTTAAGAAGCTCTAAAACCCAAGGCGTCACTTCTGGAATTGGCCCATCATCAAATGTCAAATAAATCTTTTGATGATGGGGTTCGATTTTCCAATGCCGGCGATGAAAAAGCTGCTTCAAAAAAACACTGCTTTTGACCATTTATTCTGGAATCATTTCGGTGCCATCAAAAAGGCTAACCGAATCTTCTTCTTTCTGTTGTTGCATTTTATCAATGTCTTCAACCGGAATTTCACTTTCAGGTTGGTCATTGAAGAAGTGTGCAAACTTATCGATATATCCATTGAATTTGACAGCTTCATCTTTTACAATATCTTCATCTTGTGCAATGACAAGGATGTCGACTAAGCTTCTGTATTTTTCAATCTGGCTATACACGTCTTGGAAAGCTTCAATTTGGTTTTCTTGGCTTAATCCTGAATAATAGGTCAGCCATTGTTGATACTTCTGAGCCACTTCATGCCAAATTTCTCGTGCTTTTTCTGGTTTGCCAATTTCATAATAGCCTAAGATGTAGGGTTCTAATAATGTGTCAAAACCAAAGTATTTGACGGGCATTTTTTCCATTGCTAAGTCTAGAATATTTTCAGCCTTTTCCGTTTCATCTTTTTCGAGCAATGCTTCTACAAGGCGTGCCAAATTACTGCGGTAAGTGATTGCATTTTTACGCGTTTCAGGGTCGTGATAGATTTTATCACTTCCCAGGTTACCCCATTCCCATTGCATCACTTGTTCGTACATGCTGTCAGTATTAATGCGGCCCATGTCAAATGGATTTTTAGGGTCCACTTTAGTTCTGATAGGTGTTAGCTTGTAAACGATACCTTCTAGTTGAAGGTAATCTTTAAGCCAGATATAATCGGCATCGGAGTAACTGCCGCCTGTAAAGTAAATTGGGCGTTCCCAATCATTTGAGGCCAGCACATCTAGCATCATGAGTCTGTTTTTGTAAATCACATTATTGCCGAGCTTAAATGAGATTGTGTCAATAGCTTTATCTCTGTCCTTCTCAGAAAGACTGTGTCCTTTGATCGCATTGTCTTTGTTGACAGGAAGCCTTATGTTTTTAGAAGGGAAGGTGTTATAGATTTCTCCATTCTCTAACTCTTCTTTTGTTGACTGATGATCACTTTTGACATATTGCATCCATTTTTTAGCCTCTAAATTATCAGGAAAACGCGGGTCTTCTCTGAAGAAAACAGCATCATTGACACTGTAAACGTAATCGTCATGTTCTAAAGTTGTTTTGATCGGATCAGATGTGTAGGCTTTGCGCTTCATCTGATCGATATACCAGTCTGTGGCAAATAAACTTGTATTGATGGTTCTCACATCACGGCGGTAACCTTCAATTTCTTGGGCATACCACAAGGCAAAAGTATCATTGTCACCAATGGTAAATAAAATACCATTTTCTTCAACTGCATCTAAGTATTTTTTAGCCATGGCTAAAGTTGTGTAGCGATCTGAGCGATCGTGATCATCCCAGTTTTGTTGCGCCAAAACACCAGGAACGGCAATCAGACAAAGAACACCAACGAATGGTGCTGCTATTTTCGGTGTGATCTTATCTTTTAAGAAATTAAAAAGTGCAAAAACACCAATACCAATCCAGATGGCAAAAACATAGAAGGAGCCCACCAAAGCATAGTCGCGTTCGCGGGGTTCAAAGGGGCGTTCGTTTAAATATATTTTTAGGGCTATTCCTGTAAAAAGGAAGAAGACCATCAGAATCCAGAAAATATTGATGTCTTTCTTGAAATGGAAAACTAGGCCGATAATCCCCAAAATGAGGGGTAAAAAGAAATAGGTGTTTCGCGCCTCATTATTTTTAACCTCATCAGGTAAATTTTCTTGACTTCCGATAAAAAGCTCATCGATAAAATCAATTCCACTAATCCAGTTTCCATCAAAATTTGTAAGTTTTCCTTGTGAGTCATTTTGGCGGCCGACAAAGTTCCACATAAAGTAGCGCCAATACATATATCCAATTTGAAACTGAAAGAGGTAGTTGAAATTGGATGCTGTACTTGGTTTACCAATATTCACATACTGAGAAACTTGTTTGAGGAAGCCGATGTATTCTTCATCTCCAATTTTTCCGGCTTCATAATCTTGACTCACTTTACGCACACTCGTGACAAGCTCTTTCTCATTTCGAAATTGATCTTTTACTGTCAATTCAAGTGGACCCGTAAATTTTAAATAATTTTCAGCATGCTCGGTACTCCACATTCGCGGAAGAAAGGCTTTGTGAGCATCGTCAGTATTTTGATTGTGGTTTTTATAATTGTTGACAACAACATATCTCCCCTTCTCTCTATCCATCTCATATTTAGGTTCGTCATCTGAGTATGGGTTGTCGGGGTCAAGACCTGCAAAGACTTCAGTAAACTGCGGGCCGTACGCAAGTTGTTGTTCTGGGTATTGCTCACGGTTGTAATAGGCGAGAAGACCACGGGCACTACTCGGATTATTCTCATTAATAACCGTTCCTGCATTAGCCCGAATGGGTAACATGATCCAGCTTGAAAAGCCGATAAAAATAAAAAGAATTCCTAAAATAGCTGTGTTAATTATTTTGAAATTCTTTTGACGTGTATAGCGCAATGCAAAATAGAAAAGCGCAATAAGAGCAAGTCCGGTTAAGATCGTTCCTGAGTGAAATGGAAGGCCGAAATTGTTGACAACAAACACTTCAATTGTACCAAAGAGGGTTAAGGTATAGGGAAGGAGGAATTTAAAGATAAAGAGCAAAACCGCTACAGCTACAATGTGGGCGATGATAAAGTTCTTGGTTGTAATTTTCTTTGTGTTCTTGAAATAGTAGAGAAGGCCAATCGCTGGAATGGTCAGAAGTCCCATAAAGTGAACGCCAAATGATAAACCAATCAATAAACAAATTAAGATGAGCCAACGATTTCCTCTTGGCTTATGCATATCGCGTTCCCAAAGTAAACCCACATAAAACATTGCAGACATAATGCTAATGGCCATGGCGTATACTTCGGCTTCCACAGCTGAAAACCAGAAACTATCCGTAAAGGCAAAGCTTGTGGCGCCGACGAAGCTACTTGCTAAGACAGCAATTTTTGTCGAATTTGGAGTTTGATCAACATTTTTGACAATCTTTTTTAATATTAATGTGATTGACCAAAACATAAAAAGCACGGTGAATGCAGAGGCTACACCAGACATAAGGTTTACCATGAAGGCAATCTGCGTATCATCTGCGGCAAACATGGCGAAAAAGGCACCAAATATCTGATAAAAAGGAGCTCCAGGAGGGTGACCAACTTGAAGTTTAGCTGATGTGGAAATATATTCTCCAGCATCCCAGAAACTTGCCGTGGGTTCAGCTGTTAGTGCGAAAGTGATTAAAGCAATTGCAAAAGCAACCCATGCCAATAATTTATTCCAAAAAGAGAAATTAATGTCCTTCATTTGTTTCTGAATTATTTAAGGGCGAAAATAGGGAATATAATTAAAAGTAAAACCTTGTTATTGAACCTTTATGAAATCTAAAAAACCTTCTTTTTTTAAAAAATATAAATTTTCTCAATTTTTTATTTGCAAAAGCAGAAATAGGGTGTATATTTGCAATCAGAAATTTTGGCCCATGGTGTAACTGGCAACACATCTGTTTTTGGTACAGAAGAGTCTAGGTTCGAAACCTAGTGGGCCAACAAAAAAAACCCGAAAATCATTTGATTGTCGGGTTTTTGTGATTTATAAAAATAGTTTTGTAGTGTTAATTAACCCATTTTTCGTTAGAAAGATGGGTTTTTTTTGGTTTGAAAACAGTGTTATGGGATTGTAGAGTCAAGTCCAACTGTTGTGTTTGTATTAAGTTTTTCGTTCTAAATTTTTTATTTTTTTCATCGAATGATTCTGCTGATGCAATTGTATTTCTGTTTATAAAGTAGTTGTTTCTGGTGTCGCCCTTGTTGAGCTCTTTGAGTGAGAATGTCTTATTTGTTGTTCTTAGCTTGTTTTTATCTGTTCATTCTTAGTCTATAGTGAATTATTTGTGTTTGAACCTTGTTCTAAAGTGCTTTCAATGCGAGTTTTTGTACGCAGAGCCTGTCGGTTATCATTGCTTTTTTGAAGTATTTCACAGGAATGGGTTTCATAGAGTTTGTCATTTCTCTGGCCTTTGCTCTGTTCTTAGCCAGCATCTTTAAAAATCGTTCTATCTATTGACCATGGTCTTAGGGATATGTCCACAATAGTTTTTTTTGATTATAGTATGAGGCTCTCTCTTGGACAGTGCTGTTTCGTTAATGAATAGAGTAGTTACTTCAACCCAACTGCCAGCTTCTAAATCTTATTCAAATCAATTTTGTAGTTGTCATTATCTGGATGTTTTTTTTCATCTCCCCAAATGCTGTCTAGATAGTTTTCTTGTGCTAAAATAATGGTTGACAAACTGATCTTTGACCACAGTTCTTCTTGGCCTTTGATGTCTTCAAGTTCGTCTATAGGAAGTGTTGAACCAAAAACGATAACTTGATCAGTGTTTTTTATTTTATAACAGATCAAGGTGTAGAAAAGATCTCCAGCTTGTCCGGCATTTCTATCAGAATAAATAAAGCCTTTTGAGTCAAACTTATTTTTGACATCGATAAACTTGGTTTTTTCAAATTCAAAGTTCTCAAGGCTTGTGGTGTAGTCATTTTTGTAGAGGTAATCTTCTTCAATAAATACGAGTTTATCCTCGACAAAAGTCAGCGAGATATCATTTTTATAAGGTGTTTCAAACCTGTATATATGGGAGTCTTCATATTTTTCGTTGCCTTTTTGTTCTAAATCAATGTCTTTCATGGCGTCAATATGATCTCCTAATTTAAAATCGTATAAAGAGAGATTGTCTTGCGCACAGCTTTGTAGTGAGAATGATAGAAGAAGAATATAGAATGTGTATTTAGTCATATTGTTTTTTTGCGAAGTCTAGGAATTATAAAACGTTATATTTGAATTGACTTATTCAATTTTGGAGATGCTAAAGTTAAAAGTACTGCCTTCACCCAATTTAGAAGTTACTTTGACTTCTCCATCAAGTCGATTAATTATTTTTTTGACGGTAGATAACCCCAATCCGGTTCCAATATTTCCTTCATTGTCTAAAACGCCAACGATACTAAATAAATCAAAGACTTTACTTAAATGTTCTTCAGGTATGCCATCACCATTATCCGTCACCGATAATTCATAGTCAGTATTATTTTCTGAGATTTTAATGTGAATCTGCTTATTCGGTTTTGAATTATACTTTATTGCATTCGTAATCAAATTATTGAAAATCTGTGTGAGTGCAGATTTATTGGTTGTGATCATTTTAACTTGATTCTCAATTTCAAAGTGAACTTTCTGTTCAGGGTCTGTTAGTTTTTTGATTTCATCAATAAATTCTGAAATTTTTATTTTTTCTTTTCTATCTTTTATTGAGATATCGCTTTTAAAAAATTTTAGAACTCCGTCAATATAATTTTTCAGTGAGTTTGATGATGAGCTAAGATATTTAAGATATAGAATCGAGTT
>JAKDUG010000288.1 GCA_030457805.1 Psychroflexus sp. | reverse complement strand
TACTTAAACCTTTATTACTTAAATTATAAATTAAACGATCATACTCGTTTTCGTGCCAATATTCTTTTTTATATTTTTTTAATAGTTTTATTGTTTTAGAAGAGATAGGGATTTTACGTTTTGAACTTTCGTTTTTAGTATCTGCAAAATCATTCGTTATACTGTAATCCCAAGTTTTTTGGATAGAAATTTCTTTTTTGCTAAAATCTACATGATCCCAAGTAAGTCCTAAAAGTTCTGCAAATCTCATGCCAGTTACTGCAGTTAAGTAGCAAGCAAAGTAGCTAGTATATTCCATTTTTTTCTCTGCAATGGCTAGTAACTTGAGATATTCATCAGCGTGCAAATATTTTTCTTCAACTGGACGAGCTGCAAGTTTTGATTTTGCTTTGGTAAAATCAGCAAAATTTTCACTAATAACTTTTTCATGAACGGCAATCTTCATAGCAGATTTTATTTGAAAGTAAAATTTGTCCAAAGATTCTTGTCGATAAAGTAAACTCATTTTGTTTAGCACAGCTTGATAAAAAGTGGGGGTTATTTCAGCAATTGGCTTATCTTTGATATATTTATCAATAAGATTCAAAGTACGCTTATACGTCCTCCAAGTGGCTTCTGTGACATGCGGCTTTTTATATACTTTGGCCCATTTCTCAAAAAAATCATAAAGAGAAATATCATTGTCAAATTCTGAATGGTTATTTAATAGTTTCTTTGCTTCATCAGCTGCAGCTTCGGCTTCTTTTTTTGTTTTATAACCACCCTTTTCAAACTTTTTGTATTCTCCATTATTATCTTTATATGAAAGTCTGAATTGCCATGTCTTACCACGTTTTCTAAAATTTGCCATGATTTGATTTTTACTCACTTTCTTGCTAAAATTGAGTACAGTAAAAGACTTGACTGTTTTGTCAATTTTTACCATACTAGATAAAAGCCGTTCTCCGCTCGCCAAAGTAGGAACGGCTTTTTTATTTATTAAGAATTAAATTTAGATTTGCTTGTAATTTGACCTGTGGCTTTATCATATTGGATAGTGATGCTTTGAGTTTCACCTTTGAGCCATGAGATAGAAGTCCAGTTTACTGTAACTATAGTTTGATCACCAATGCTTGATTCTGAAGTTGTATCAGGTTTACCAACTTTTGCTTCAATTTCAGCATAAGAAGTACCACCAGAGTAAGACAGAGTCCCATCACCGTTGATGTTGGTTTGTGCAGATGTAATAGAATCATAAATCTCTTGTGTCCATCCTGATTTTGGTTTTTCAGAAGAACTAGAAGAAATTTTAGCTTGGCCAGAAGATTTAGATGTTGCAGTAGACTTAGAATCTGATGAATCTTTATCTTTGTCTTTCCCGCCTCCTCCAAGTGCGCTACCGATAACCGCAACCACGATTACTACAACAACCCAAAACCAAATTCTTTTATAAATTGGTTTTTTAGCTTTAGGAGTTTTTCCATTTTTCATAATTTTATACTTCCTAACCTAGCTTTTAACGAGATTCGAGATATTGCTCGTAGTTTTTTATTTGAATAAATCCCACAATGAAAATGAGGTCTTTTTATAGACTTTATTATAAGCAGCTTTTTTCGGATTTTTAATCCAACCCATGCCCTTTTTTCCATATCCAGGAATAAGGGCTTTTTTTACTTTACGCTTATATTTTGTAGTAGTTCTAGCTTTAAAGCTTTTTGCTAGGCTAGGCTTTCTCATTCCAAATTTCATAAAACACCTCTTTAAATTACCCTTTGGGAATTAAATTTTGAGTTTAAATCCAGAAGTGTACTCATGACTAATGATTCCCATTTATGGTCGATATGACATGCATCCATT
>JAKDUG010000287.1 GCA_030457805.1 Psychroflexus sp. | reverse complement strand
CATGCGCGAAATAAACTTGATGCTTTAATTGTGAATATCGATCATAATGGGAAAATTAAACTCGACGATCACTTGATAGAATACGGGGCAGCTTATAAGCACGAAGATATCAGAGACCGTCTTCAGGAATACGAAATGATTGATTCGGCTGGTTTTTTCATCAGACCTTTAGATCCAAACTTTGCAAACGACGAACCTTACAATCCGTATGATGAAGATATCGTTCCTTATTTTGAGATGCGTGCCAAAAACAGTACCCAAATTGATCGCATCTCAGCTTATGCACAATGGAGCTATCAGCAGAAGTTTAGAAACACAAAAGTCTGGTTTAACGCAGGTCTCAGAAGTCAAGTATGGACCGTCAAAGGTGATCAACTCAATAGCAAGACACAACAGACAATCAGCCCGAGAGCGCAAATCAGTATCAAGCCAGATTGGGAAAAAGATATGGTTTTCAGACTGTCAGGAGGCTTCTATCATCAACCGCCATTCTATCGCGCTTTAAGAGATTCAACCGGACAAGTATTGCCTGAAGTGAAAGCACAAAAATCAATTCATGTTGTCGCTGGAAATGATTTCAGTTTTAAAATGTGGGATCGTCCCTTCAAACTTGTTTCAGAGGCTTATTACAAAAAAATGACTGATGTCAATCCATATACAGTAGAAAATGTTCGCGTCCGCTACAGAGCTAGAAATGATGTCGAAGCTTATGCTTATGGTTTGGACTTAAGATTAAATGGAGAGTTTGTTCCAGGCACAGAAAGTTGGTTTAGTTTTGGCTATCTAAAAACAGAAGAAAAACAAATCGGCAAGAGTGAATATATCGCTAGACCAATGGATCAGCGCCTCAAATTTGCTGCACTTTTTCAAGATTATGTCCCAAACATTCCTAAACTAAAACTCTACTTAAACTTAGTTTATAACACAGGTTTACCTGGAGGATCTCCAAAGTTTGCTGATCCTTATGATTATCAAACACGCCTACCCGATTATCAGCGTGTTGATGTGGGTTTCTTCTATGCGGTCAAAGAACCTGAAGACGATTTCAAAAAAGCGCGTTGGCTGAACAAGTTTGAAAATATTGACATCGGTTTTGAAATCTTCAATATGTTTGATCGTCTCAACTCTATCACCAATACTTTTGTGAGAGATGCGAGTTCAAAGAACCAATTTGCAGTCCCAAACTATTTGAGCCCACGTGTTTTTAATATTAAATTATCAACGCGTTTTTAGTCTAAAACCTCTTTTAAAGTTTTAACGAAATAAGCCACTTCTTCTTTTGTGTTGTTAATTGAAAAAGAAACACGAAGACCGTGTTGGTTTTCCCCGTAAATTTCATTCAGCACAAAAGAACCTATTTGGCTCCCACTCTGACATGCGCTTCCCTTTGAACAAGAGATGCCGTGCATATCCAGCTGTAGAATTAACATATCTGACTGAAAATTAGGATGTGGTAAAGTAAAGTTCACAACCTTATGTGAGCTCTTTTGAAAATCACCAGACAATCCGTTAATCCTGATTTCTGGGAATGTTTCTTTTAAAAGAGCAATGCAATATGTTTTCAACATTTTCACATGTGCATGCTCTTTATCCATATTTTCATAAGCTAAAGACAATGCTTTTTCCATACCGCCAACACCAAAAGTGTTTTCGGTTCCAGCACGCCTACCTCTTTCTTGTGAGCCTCCATAAATTAATGGTTTGATACCGGATTGATTTTTAATCACAGCAAAACCAATGCCTTTAGGTCCATAGAATTTATGTGCACTGGCTGTGATAAAATCAACAGCTACATCGCGGAAATCAACTGGGTAAAATCCTAAACTCTGTACAGTATCACTGTGAAACAA
>JAKDUG010000286.1 GCA_030457805.1 Psychroflexus sp. | reverse complement strand
GTTAAAATTGCACCTCCATTTTACACTACTGGTGATATCGAACAAGACATCTTAGAAATTAGAAGTTTTTATAAAGGAATTAAAGGGAAAAAAGATTAATGACTCCATAATATTAATTAAATTATGTAAATTTAACAAAATATAGGGTTTTAGAATTTCACTCTAAACAAAACATAGATTGGAGAAAGCTACAATAATATAATTAAAAAAGAACAAATGAATCAAAAGAATTTTTTACCCCATTGAGCCATATTAATAGGTGTTTTTTCCTTTACGTTTTATATCAGTTGCACATCACTTGTAAAATCTTTTAATGGCGAGAAAAAACCTCGTCAAGAAAATTTAGAATCATTGAAATCTTTTGTCGAAGAAACCAATTTAGACATCAATTTTGAGAAGAATTTTCATCTATAAAACTAGATAGGAAAACAAAAAATCGTGAACTCTGGCTTGGTTTACGTAGAAACTGATTCTATAATTATCCCATACGGGCTATTGATGTTCGATCAAAACTGGAACGGTATAGCATGAATGCTTGCTTAATTGATGAGCTTGAGTCGGATGGATTTTATCCTAAAATCAAGTCTCTTAATAAGACATATTCTAATAAAATTAATCTTCTAGATTTAAGAAATGCTTTTATTGACTCCAAAGGCAAATCTCATTTTTCCTTTAAGGAAAACGGAAACGCTGTAGCTATAGTTATATGGGCGAAATACAAAGGTAAAATGTGGGCAAATGAAAGTAATGCAATCATAAACCAACTTAAAAACTCAAATACTAAATATGATATTTACTATTTAAATTTAGATCCGAATCAACATTATTCTCAATTTGAATGAAAACCACTTAAGACAGTTGCATTAATCGCTTAACATATTTGCCAATCACGTCAAATTCCAAATTGACGGTATCGCCAACTTTGATATTTTTAAACGTTGTATGCTCATAAGTAAATGGGATAATCGCAACGCTGAAAGCATCTAATTCTGAATCAACTACTGTTAAGCTCACACCATTAATTGTGATTGAGCCTTTTTCAATAGTGACATTTTTTTGTTCAGTGCTGTATTTAAAAGTAAATTTCCAGCTTCCATCTTGATCTTCTATTTTCTCACAAACAGCAGTTTGATCAACATGGCCTTGTACAATATGTCCATCTAAATGTGCATTCATACGCATACCGCGTTCAAGATTGACAAGATCACCTGTTTTTAGATCACCCAGATTTGTTTTATCGAGTGTCTCCTGAATCGCTGTCACCGTATAGCAATCACCATCAATTGAAACCACAGTTAAACAAACGCCGTTATGCGCTACACTTTGGTCAATTTTTAACTCTTGTGAAAAATCAGATTTAAAAGTGAAATCAATATTGGAATTTTCTATCTGTATCTCCTTAACTTCTCCTAAGGTTTCAATGATGCCTGTAAACATAGTTGTAGATTATTTATTTACCTTTGTGTGTACAAAAATAGATGAATTTCATGAGAAATCAATCACTTATAAAGGTCGGAATTAGTATTGGCGATATGAATGGCATTGGGCCAGAAATTATCATCAAATCTTTGGAAGACAATCGCATGCTCGAGTTGTTTACACCTATCATTTTTGCAAATTCAAAAATGATGTCCTTTTTCTCTAAACATTTTAAGACAAAAGCAAAATTTAACGGCATCGCATCTGCTGATAAGGCTGTTGACGGCAAAATCAATGTCGTCGATGTATGGAAAGAAGGCGTTAAAATAAATTTTGGAGAAGAAGATAAACGCATTGGCGCATACGCTGTCAAATCATTAGAAGCAGCCACGCAAGCCCTGATTAAAAATGACATACAAACCTTAGTCACAG
>JAKDUG010000056.1 GCA_030457805.1 Psychroflexus sp. | reverse complement strand
TTTCTGCTTTTAAGTTCTCAATTAACTTCAGACCGTGCAAAGTTTCTTGAATAGCCTTGATTTCTTTTTTTGTCATTTGGTGCTGACTCCACCTTGTGATTTCAAGCCATTTGTGAACATCCTCAACTTTGAGATTCATTTTTTTAGCAATTCTTTCAGCAAGATGTGGCTCGCTTTTTAAGGCTTCTGTTTTTAAATTAATTGTATCTAAAATACGATTAACTTCTTCAGGATGTTGGTCTAGAACATCTTGATGTGCAACAATAACAAAGCACGGCCACGGTGTTGGGCAATCATCAATATGCTTTAAAAGTTTTTGATCTACATATGGTTGCGTTGTGAATCTTTCCCACATGACATAATCAGCTTTTTGATCTGAAATATTTTTGATAGCACCAGCAATGTTTTGTGATAATTTAAAATCTAGATGCTTTGGTGACCAGCCTTGGTTTTGAGAATTGACATGAGCCATTAAATGTGAGCCTGAGCCAAAACGGCTAATGGCAGCTGTCTTTCCTTCAAGATCTTTAATGTGATTAATATCACTGTCAGTAGCTGTATAGACTCCCCAAAGCAAAGGTGATTGTACATATTTTTGGACAATTTTAAATGGATTACCTTTATTAATTGTCATGACAGAGCCTTCAGTGAGCATCACTGCAAGGTCAATCTTTTTCTCTTCAAGGTTTTGAATCATTTGACCTGTGCCACCTTCTTGTGTTTTGAATTGAAGATCTATTCCTTTTTCCTCAAAAGCAGAATCTTCTAATAAAGAAAACCAAGGGAAATTAAAGTGTTCAGGGACGCCGCCAATTGTCAATGTTGTCATTATAAATTGAAATTTTAAAAAGCAATGTATTTGAATTTAAAAATCCAGTTCTTCAACCAGATCTTTTAATTCAAAGCTATAGATGTATTTTATTAAAGTTGAACTAATCTATCAAGTGTAAACTGGATGAGTTTCTTGACAGTTGCCTTGGGGTCTTTGCTGAATTCGCCCTTAGCTCTGTTTGCAACAATTGCATTCATTGATAAGGCACTGTGACCAAGCATTTTTGATAAACTGTAAATCGCACTCGTCTCCATCTCAAGGTTTGTGATGCGATTGTCTTGATATCTAAAATTAACCAATTGATCAATAAAGTCAGCATCTTTTAAGGGCAGCCTTAAACGGCGACCTTGTGGACCGTAAAATCCTAAGTTGGTTCCTGTGTATCCTGTGATGACTTGCGCTTCATTTTCAAAAAGTGCAGCCAATTTTGGATCGCAATCCACAATATAAGGTTCTGGTTTTTGAGAAGAAATTTTCAAATGTGCATTCAGCGCTTTTGTAGCTTCTTCATTGACAATGTCTGAATGTTCGTAATAATGCAAAAGGCCATCGAAGCCGACACCAGCTTTTCCCATCACATATTTATCGATGTCAACACCTGGCTGGATACCGCCAGAAGTTCCGATACGAATAATATTTAGTTTGTGATGTTCTTTTTTTTCTTCTCTCGTTTCGAGATCAATATTGACAAGTGCATCGAGTTCATTTATCACAATATCAATATTATCAATGCCGATTCCTGTTGAAATAACAGTCATCTTTTTACCTTTATAATAACCTGTTTGCGTTTTGAATTCTCTTTTTTGCGTTTCAAAAATGACTTCATCAAAAAAGGCAGTAATGCGTTCAACGCGGTCTTGATCACCAACAGTAATAATGGTATCGGCAATATTTTCGGGTTTTAAATCCAAATGGTAAACTGTCCCATTTGGGTTAATAATGAGTTCTGAATCTTTAATCATAATGTTTTTTATTTCAATAAAGAGAAAGTTCGATGATTCGCTCTTATAAAATTTATTCTAAATTTTTGTCAGTCTAGCCGCCAACGCGTTTTGTGCTGAAGCCAATCTCTTTGAGAAGACCCATGATTTGATTACGGGAGTCTCCTTGAATAATGATTTCTTCATTTTTAAAACTACCACCTGTACCACATTCTTTTTGGAGAAGTTTGGTCAGGTTTTTGAAATCTTTTTTGGCGCCTCGATAACCAGTAATAATGGTGTTGATTTTGCCATTTCTTTTTTCAAACTTGCAGAGCAGTGGTTCTTCCTGCAGCCATATATCGAGTGTTTCATCATTTTGATCTTTATTTTGATCTGAAGAAGAAGGTTGATGATCAGGAAATAAATCCTTGAGTTGGTCTTTAAGATCCATTGAGAGGTGTTGTTATTCTTTAATTAATCCAATTTCAACAAGGCGTTGGTGTAAAAAGTCGCCAGCTGTGATGTCTTCGTAATGTTTAGGCTTGTCTTCCGATACACATTCTTCCAAGCAGTTTAAAGGCATCTCTGAACGTGGATGCATGAAAAATGGAATTGAATAGCGCGGTTTGTCCCATTCTTTTTTTGGCGGATTGACAACGCGGTGTATTGTTGATCGCAATTTATTATTGGTGTGGCGTTCAAGCATATCACCAACATTGATGACCAGTTCATCTTCGTTTGGAATAGCATCAATCCATTCACCATCTTTTCTTTGCACCTGTAAGCCACCAGATGAGGCGCCCATTAATAAAGTGATTAAATTAATATCACCATGTGCACCGGCACGAACAGCTCCTTTTGGCTCTTCAGTGATGGGTGGGTAGTGGATAGGGCGTAGGATTGAGTTTCCATTACTGGCCCAATGGTCAAAATAATTTTCTTCAAGACCAATGTACAACGCCAAGGCACGTAAAACATGTATTCCAGTTTTTTCTAGCAACTGATAGGCTTTCATCCCAACTTTATTGAAATTCTCTAGTTCTTTAACTTGTATGTTTTCTGGATATTCCTCAGTGAGATTGGCATCTGCATCTGGCTCTTGCCCAAAATGCCAAAATTCTTTTAAGTCAGCTTTTTCACGCCCTTTTGCAGTCTCTTTTCCAAAAGAAACATAGCCGCGTTGGCCTCCGATATCTTCACGTTCATATCCTTTTTTGATAGATTCAGTTAAAGAAAAGAAAGCTTTGATTTCAGTGTATAATTTGTCAACTAATTGTTCATCTAAAAAATGATTTTTAAGCGAAACAAACCCAATTTCTTCATATGCCTTACCAATTTCATCAACAAATTTTTGTTTTTTCTTTGGATCATCAGATAAAAAATCAGCTAAATCGACGCTGGGTATATGAGTGAATGACATAAAATATTTTTTCAGTAACCGACAAATTTAGTCAAATAAAATAACTTCCAATAACTCTTTTTTTAAAGATGTCAAAACGGTAGATTTTCAAGAAGTTTTTTAATAAACTTGTATTCTTAAACTAAGAATAATAACTCAAATGGAATTTCAACTTAATAAAATTAATCCCATAAAAGCGATTGATTTATATCGTGGTATGTTAAAACCTCGCACAATTGAAAATAAGATGCTGACCTTATTGCGTCAAGGTAAAATCTCAAAATGGTTTAGTGGTATTGGTCAAGAAGCAATTGCTGCTGGCGTTATGCAAAACCTTGAAGCAGACGAATATGTCTTACCAATGCATAGAAATTTGGGTGTTTTTACAGCGCGAGATATTCCACTTTATCGTTTGTTTGAGCAATGGCAAGGAAAAGCAAACGGATTTACAAAAGGACGTGATCGCAGTTTTCACTTTGGAACGCAAAAGTATAAAATTGTCGGGATGATTTCTCATCTCGGACCGCAAATGGGTGTTGCTGATGGCATCGCTTTAGCACATAAATTGCGCGGAGAGAAAAAATTAACTGCTGTGTTTACAGGGGAAGGCGGTACAAGCGAAGGTGATTTTCACGAGGCTTTAAATGTCGCATCAGTTTGGCAATTGCCAGTTCTTTTCTGTGTTGAAAATAACGGCTATGGCTTGTCGACACCGACAAACGAACAATATAATTGTGAACATATTGCCGATCGTGGTGCTGGCTATGGTATGGAGTCACACATTATTGACGGAAATAATGTTGTTGAAGTTTATACCAAAATGCAAGAGATAACGACAAGTGTAAGAGAGAATCCAAGACCTGTTTTAATAGAGTTTAAAACTTTTAGACGACGTGGACATGAAGAAGCGAGTGGGACAAAATATGTACCTCAAGATTTGATGGATTATTGGGAAAAACGTGACCCAATTGAACATTATGAAAAAGCATTGCTGGATGCTGGATTGCTGACAGAAATAGATAAAGAGAAATTCTCTTCTGAATTTGATGATGAAATCAAAGAACATCTCAAAAAAGCTAATGCTGCACCTGCAATTAAATCAACAATAGAGCAGGAACTTAAAGATGTGTATCAAACATGTGATCTTCAGGCTTTACCAACTGCCTCAGAAACAAATCATATCCGTTTTGTGGATGCGGTTTCTGAGGCTTTAAAAATGGCCATGCAAAAAAACAACAACCTTGTCATTATGGGACAAGATGTTGCCGATTACGGTGGGGTTTTTAAGATCACTGAAGGCTTTGTTGAGGCGTTTGGAAAAGAACGTGTGCGTAACACACCTATTTGTGAATCGGCAATTGTCTCTACAGCAATGGGACTTTCAATCAACAAAATGAAAGCTGTTGTCGAAATGCAGTTTGGTGATTTTGTAACCTCAGGATTTAACCCAATTGTCAATTATTTAGCTAAAATTCATTACCGTTGGAATCAAAATGCAGATGTTGTTGTCCGCATGCCTTGTGGTGGTGGAGTTGGAGCAGGGCCATTTCACAGCCAAACCAATGAAGCTTGGTTTACGAAAACACCTGGTTTGAAAGTTGTTTATCCCGCCTTTCCTGAAGATGCAAAAGGTTTATTAATTGCCTCAATCGAAGATCCAAATCCAGTGATGTTCTTTGAACATAAAGCTCTTTACAGAAGTAAGCGCGGTGATGTACCTACGAATTATTATACCACAGAACTCGGGAAGGCAAATTTACTTCAAGAAGGAGAAAAAGTAAGTGTTATCACTTTTGGTGCAGGTGTGCACTGGGCTTTAGAAGTTCTTGAAAACCACCCAGACATTTCTGCCGATTTGATTGATTTACGCTCTTTGAGTCCACTTGATAGTGAAGCGATATTAACTTCAGTAAGAAAAACAGGAAAGGCTCTAATACTTCAGGAAGATACAAGTTTTGGAGGCGTCGCTTCTGATGTTTCGGCACTGATTAGTAAGCATTGTTTCGAGTCCTTAGATGGTCCAGTAGAAACGGTGACAAGCTTGCCAACACCAGTCCCTTTTGCAGCGCAATTGGAAGATCAATTCCTAGCTAAATCACGTTTTGAGAAGGCTTTAGTTGATTTAGTTAATTATTAGGAATTTCTTGATTATCTTTGAATAGTCGTTATAATCAAAATTATGAAATTTAATCAGTTAGGAATTCTCGTTTTTAGTGCATTTATCTTGCTTGCTTGTGGTTCTAAAAAGCCTGTTGCGAAAGAAGACAGCAAATCGAAAGAAATAGAGGAGCCAAAAGAAATCGCAGAATCTAGTAAAGAGATGAAAGTCTTGTCATATTTGTCTTATCGTACTATTGGTGGTTCTTCTGGAGCTTATATCGGGAGTATGATGGATAAGTACGCTTCGCAAATGCAAAAAGGTTTGCCATCAAATGCTGAAATTAATCGCGTCGGTGAAGGTATTGAGGTCATTGTTGATGCAGCCGATAAAAGCAAAATTTTGACTTTTATGAGAGCGACTAAAAAGCCAGCTTATTACGACATCATTATTCAAAAAGGGATCTTTAGTCAGTCTGATTTGAGTTATTTTAGAGATTCTGAAGAGGAAACTTTAGGTTTTGAAGAAATTAATGCTGAGGTGAAGCCAGAAAAAATTCATTTTGGAGTTGTTGCGACGAAAAAATTAATGCAAGAAGCTGTCTCTAAAACTGAATAAAATATATGCAAATAAACATCAAAGGGGAATTGGTCAGTTTAGAAAAACCCAAAGTGATGGGGATTCTAAATTTAACACCTGATTCATTTTATGATGGTGGTTTTCATCAAGGTGAAAAACAGTTTTTATATCAAGTCGAAAAGATGCTTTTAGAAGGCGTTTCATTCATTGATATTGGCGCGTATAGTTCACGTCCAGATGCGCAGGATGTCGATGCGAATGAAGAAAAGAAAAGGTTGATACCTGTCCTTAAAAAAATAAGAAACGCATTCCCGGACACGTCTCTCTCTATTGATACTTTTAGAAGTCAAGTTGCTGAAGCTGCTTTGAGCGAAGGAGCAGATATAATCAATGATATTTCTGGTGGGCAATTAGATGATCAAATGTTTTCCGTTGTCGGAAAACACGGGGCGCCATACATCATGATGCACATGCGTGGAACGCCAAAAACCATGCAGAAAATGACAGATTATAAAAATTTAATAGTCGATATAAGGCATTATTTTTCTGAACGTTTGCGTTTGGCAAACCAAGCAGGAATTAAGGATGTGATTTTAGATCCTGGTTTTGGGTTTGCAAAAACCAGAGCACAAAACTTTGAATTGATGCAAAACCTAAATTTACTAGATGTTTTTGAACAACCTATTTTGGTTGGTATTTCAAGAAAATCAATGGTTTATAAAACACTTGATAGCACGCCTGAAAAAGCTTTAAACGGAACAACTGCATTGCATATGTTTGCACTGATGCAAAAAGCTCAAATTTTGCGAGTTCACGACGTCAAAGAGGCCGTCGAAACTATTAAACTTTTTAATCAATTATCTTCTTAATTTTATGGATTTAGATTTTCTTGATATTAGCTTTTTTGATATTCTCGATATTGTTTTGGTCGCGACGATGTTGTATTATTTATACAAATTGGTCAAGGGTTCGGCAGCGATCAATATTTTTATAGGGATTGTTATCATTTATCTATTGGGGAAATTGACGCAACTGCTCAACATGGAGATGCTCAGCAGTGTTTTGGGAGAATTTATAGGTGTTGGTATGATTGCGCTTGTTGTCGTTTTTCAACAGGAAATTCGGAAGTTTTTATTGATGTTAGGGTCGACTAATATCACCAGTAAGCATTTGTTTTTAAAATCCTTTAATTTTTCGACGCAAAACTCCGATATGGAATATGTTGAAGGCATTATTGAGGCGGTCAAAGATTTTTCACAAAAGCGAACTGGTGCTTTAATTGTAATTCAGCGTAATAATAAACTCGATTTCGTCAAAGATTCAGGTGATGAGATGGATATTGTGGTCAATAAGCCTATCCTAAAATCAATTTTCTATAAGAATAGTACACTCCATGATGGTGCAATCATTATTGAGGGAAATAAAATTACAGCAACACGTGTTATTTTACCAGTGAGTAATAGCCGTGAGATTCCTTTGCGCTTTGGATTAAGACACCGTGCAGCAATTGGTATTACCGAAAAAACAGATGCTTTAGCAGTTGTTGTCAGTGAGGAAAACGGACAAGTTTCTTACCTTAAAAATGGTGAATTTTCGATTTATGAGAATTATGATGATCTCGAAAAGAAAATCCAAGCCGACTTACAATAAACTAGATTATTCAGCGTCTTGCGTGTTGTCTTGATTCTCAAATTGAGCTTCGTAAAGTTTCTGATAGTAGCCATCCATTTTCAAGAGTTCATTGTGGCTACCAATCTCTACAATATTTCCATATTCCATCACAATGATTTTGTCCGCATTTTTAATAGTGGCTAATCTGTGTGCAATAATGATGGATGTTCTCCCTTTTGTCAGCTTCTCGGTTGCATTCTGGATGAGTTGTTCGCTGTAGCTATCAATGGATGAGGTGGCTTCGTCGAGAACAAGGATACCTGGATTGGTTACATAGGCTCTTAAGAAAGAAATCAATTGACGCTGACCAGAAGAAAGCATGGCGCCACGCTCTTTCACGTTGTAGTTGTAGCCATTCGGTAAACTCATGATGAACTCATGAACACCGATATCCTTGGCGGCTTGGATGACGTCTTTTTCATCAATCTCAGGTTTGCTCAAAGTAATATTTTTTAAAATACTATCTGCAAACAAAAAGACATCTTGCAAAACAACGGCAATTTCATTTCTGAGGCTTGCCAATTCATAATTTTTTACATCGTGATTATCAATTAAAATCTGTCCAGAATCAATGTCGTAATAGCGACTCAAAAGATTGATGATTGTACTTTTTCCAGCGCCTGTTGCACCTACAATAGCAATCGTTTCACCAGGTTTAATATTAAAGTTAATGCCCTTTAAAATTTCTTCATCCTCAATATAGCTGAATCTAACATCTTTAAATTCGATATGCCCTTTGAGTTCTTCAGCAAGGCGTGTTCCCTCATTTGGAATACGCGATTCTGTATCAATGATTTTAAAAACTCTGTTAGCCGCTACCATTCCCATTTGTAAAGAGTTAAACTTATCCGCAATCTGGCGTAAAGGCCTAAAGAGCATTTGCGTCAACTCAATAAACATAACGATGATACCTAATGAAAGCATGTCAGACTCAACAACGCGTAAACCGCCAAACCAAACAATAAGTCCAATGGTGATTGATGTTGACATCTCAGCAATAGGGAAGAAGATGGCATTGTACCACACCGTTTTTATCCATGCTTTTTTGTGCTTTTCATTAATAGCTTTAAAGTTTTGATATTCAGTTTTTTCACAATTAAAAATCTGAACAATCTTCATTCCTGTGATGCGTTCCTGCACAAAAGTGTTGAGATTTGAAACTTGCGAACGGACTTCTTCAAAAGCAATTTTCATTTTTTTCTGAAAAACCCGTGTTGCATATATAATAAAAGGTAAAACCGTTAGTATCAAAAGTGTTAGCTGCCAGCTTTGGTAGAACATGACAATCAGCACAGCTATCATTTTTAGCATATCACTGATGATCATAAATAAACCTTGACTGAAAATACTGGCAATTGTTTCGATATCACTCACCGCACGTGTCACTAAACGGCCCACGGCAGAATTATCAAAGTATTGTTTTTTAAAACCCAGCATGTGTTCAAACAATTGGGTGCGTAAATCTCTGATGATTTGTTGGCCCAACCAATTTGCAAAATATATAAAGCTAAACTGAAATAAGACTTCGCCGATGAGCGCAGCAAGCATCATAAGGATATAAAACTGCGTTGTTTCAAGATCTTGAGCAACGATTCCTTTGTCAATTGCGATTTTCAAAAGATAAGGACGGAGCACGCCAAGTGCAGATAGCATGACAGCAGCAAACCCGACAAAATAAAATGTTTTCTTATAGCCGGACGTATAATCGATAAGCCTTTTGAAAAGCTTAAAGTCGAAAGCATTGCCTGTTGTTGATTTTTCTTTCTTCAATTATTTTTATTTAGTTGTAGCCAATATCAGTTAAAAATAAAGCATGTGCAGGTACTGACTTCCCCGCATTTCTTCGGTCTTGCGCAATGATGATTCCTTCAAATTCAGTTAGGCTTATTTTATGTAAACCAACTTCAATCAAGGTTCCGACGATTGCACGAACCATATTTCTCAAAAAACGATTTGCTTTAATTTCAAAGATATAATAATCATCTTTCGGAAACCATTTTGCAGCATAGATTTCACAATTATAGGTGTACACATTCGTTTTGACTTTTGAAAAAGCTTTAAAATTGCGATACTTTTTTAATATATCACAAGCTTGATTCATGATGTCAAAGTCAATTTTATTTTTGATGAAATAAGCAGAATCAATCAGAAATGGATTTTTTGTTTGTGTGACTTGGTATTGGTATGTTCTGAATTTGGCATCAAATCTCGCGTGAAAATCTGTATGGGTTTCTTCAATTTTTTGAATTGCAATGTCGGCAGGTAAAAGTGTATTGAGTTTAAATATAAACTTTTCAGAGAGTCTGACTTTCATAGGCGACTCAAAATGTGCGATGTATTTTTTGGCACTGACCCCCGTATCTGTTCTTCCGGCACCTGAGATATTAATTTTTTCTTGCAAAGCAATAGATAAAGCCTTTTCTATTGTTTCTTGAATATTGACGTGATGCGGCTGGATTTGCCAGCCATGATAATGCTTACCCCAATAAGATAATGTAATTTTGTAACGCAAGAAAATTATTTTCTGCAAATATAAAATTTCTCAGTGGTTGAGCCTCTTAAGACTTTGCCATATTATTTTTTTAAAAAAATCTGCAATGAAAATTTTGCTCCTCAGCGATACACATTCCTATATTGATGATACAATTTTAAAATATGCCAAAACTGCCGATGAAATTTGGCATGCTGGAGATATTGGGACACTTGAAGTGACTGATGCTTTAAAAAAATATGCACCAGTTAGAGCTGTTTTTGGGAATATCGATAGTGCTGACATTAGAAAAGAATTTCCTTTACACCAGCGTTTTAAAATTCAGGGATTAGATATTTGGATCACACATATTGGCGGCTATCCAAAACGCTATTCTACTGTTATTAAGGAAATGATACGCCAAAATCCACCAGATTTATTTATCTCTGGACATTCACATATTTTAAAAGTGATGCGGGATCAAAAATTGAAGCTAATGCATATGAATCCTGGTGCAGCTGGCATACATGGTTTTCATCAAGAGCGCACTATGTTGCACTTTGAAATCAATGGCGGAAGGCTTGAAAGCTTGAATTTGATTAAGCTCGGTAAACGCGGGCGTGATTGAGAATCCAGAGAAGGTATAAAAAAACTGTCTCAAAAATAGATCTTGAGACAGTTTTTATTTGGTTATGTTAAGAGAAATTAGTTATCAAATTCATCTTCAACATCATCTGCTGCGTCTTCGATAGCATCACCAGTATCGTCTGCTGCGTCTTCGATAGCATCGCCAGTATCATCTGCTGCATCTTCGATAGCATCACCAGCATCTTCCATTTTGTCTTTTGCTTTGTCTTCTTTTTTCTCAGTACAGCTTGTAAATCCAAAGACTAGAGCTGTCGCAAGTCCGAGTGTTAGAAATGTTTTTTTCATGATCATAAATTTAAATTGTTGATACAAAGATATAAGCATTTATTCCATAAATCAATACTTAACAAGATTTTTTATGTTTTTTTTACTTTTATTTTGGGGGTATATTAGTTTTACCTCCATTTTCATTAAAATAATTTGCACTTTTATTAGGCGTTAATTGGACTGAGAAGTGTAGC
>JAKDUG010000285.1 GCA_030457805.1 Psychroflexus sp. | reverse complement strand
GAAGACATCACGCCGTATTTTGCACAAGTGAATTACGCATCAGCATTTGACAATGGTAAAATCGATATTTACATACCTAAAAATGCACTTTACGAAGACACTTATCTCGACATTAATTTTGGATTCAATGAAGTTAAAGTTCATGAATACACGACGCCACTTCATAAAAGCATGTCGATAGGATTCGATGTCAGCGAATTTTCTGATGAGGATAAATCTAAATTATACATCGCAAAAATTTTCCCTTGGGGAAGTTATTATTATTCAAATACCAAGAAGAAAAAAAATCGTTTTGTGACTTATACCAAAGATTTTGGAACCTATGGTTTAAAGTTTGATAATGAAAAACCCACGATAAAACCAGTCAATTTCCGAGATGGAAAATGGATGTCGAACTACAGATATTTAAAACTCAAAATTGATGATGCTGAAACTGGCATTGATGCTTTTCGTGCAACTGTGAATGGCAAATTCATCTTGATGGAATATGATTACAAAACTAAAATACTCACCCACGATTTTAATGATAATGCTGTAACAGAAACACGTAATAAACTTAAGGTTGTTGTGACTGATAAAGTTGGAAATACACGTATATTTGAAGCAAATTTTAATCGCAAAAAATAAGAAAACCTCTTGAAATCACTTTACCTTAGCCTACTATTCTGCTGTTTTTACAGCTTATTGTCAGCTCAAAATGCAGAAATTAAAGGTCTCGTTTTTGACGACAACCAACTCACAATACCTTCAGCAAATATTTCTTTTGATAATGAAGGCACAAGCACTAATCAAAATGGTTTTTATGAACTTGAAGTTCCAGCCAATCGCGAAATCACAATACGAGTTTCGCATGTTGGTTTTAAACCCATCCAACTTAAAATCACTTTAGAAGCTGGCGAATCAAGAGAGCTCAACTTTGTTTTAAAAACTGACATTGAGCAAATTGGCGAAGTCGTCATTACGCAAGAAGGTCGCTCACGTGTGGAAGGCGTCACCGTCTTAAAACCTGAAACTGTCAGACGTATTCCGGGAGCTAATCCTGGTGTTGAAAATATTTTAAAATCTCTTCCTGGTGTTAATTCAAATAACGAATTAAGTACACAATATGCTGTGAGAGGTGGAAATTACGATGAAAATTTAGTTTACGTCAATGGTATTGAAGTTTACAGGCCTTTTTTAGTCAGAAGCGGACAGCAAGAAGGTTTGAGCTTTGTCAACACCGATTTAGTCAGAAATGTCAATTTTTCTGCTGGTGGTTTTCAAGCAAAATATGGCGATAAACTTTCCTCTGTTCTTGATATTGAATACAGAAGACCAGTTGATTTTGGCGGAAGTTTTGAAGCGAGCTTATTAGGTGGAAGTGCTTCAGTTGAAGGGATTTCTAAAAACAAAAAACTGACAGGTATTCTAGGATTACGATATCGCGATAATAGTCTTTTCGTGAATGCTAAACAAACAGATGCTGATTTTGAACCTCGATTTGTCGATGCACAAACCTATTTAACTTACCAATTCAATAAAAAATTTGAATTGAGTTTTTTAGGAAATATTGCCATCAACACTTATGATTACAAACCCTATTCAAAGCAAACAAATTTCGGAACACTTCAAGATCCAAAAGCTTTAATTATAGGTTATCAAGGTGAAGAGCAAGATAAATATGAAACTTATTTCGGTGCTTTATCTGCTTCATATAAAGTTAATGACAATTATTCTGCGAAACTTACCTCATCAATTTATCACACCAAAGAACAAGAATATTACGATATCATTGCGAATTATAGACTCGGCGCTGTCAACTCTGGTTTTGGCGATAATGATTTTGGCGATGTCGAATTTACAGAAGGTGCTGGTGCACAATACACTCATGCGCGAAATAAAC
>JAKDUG010000284.1 GCA_030457805.1 Psychroflexus sp. | reverse complement strand
GAAGACATCACGCCGTATTTTGCACAAGTGAATTACGCATCAGCATTTGACAATGATAAAATTGATATTTACATCCCAAAAAATGCAGTTTATGAGGATACCTATCTAGACGTTCATTTCGGCTTTAATGAAGTCAAAGTAGATGAATACACCACGCCATTGCATAAAAGCATGACAATTGGCTTTGATGTTAGTGAATTTTCAGATGAAGATAAATCGAAAATGTATATTGCAAAAATATTCCCTTGGGGAAGCTATTACTATTCTAATACTAAGAAAAAAAAGGACCGTTTTGTAACCTATACAAAGGAATTTGGCACGTATGGATTGAAGTCTGATCTAAAAAAACCGACTATTAAACCTGTGAATTTCACAGATGGGAAGTGGATGTCAAACTACAGATATCTCAAATTAAAGATTGATGATGATGAAACTGGCATTGATGCCTACCGCGCCACGGTCAATGGAAAATTCATATTAATGGAGTATGATTATAAAACAAAAACATTAACACACGATTTTAACGATAATGCCGTTACAGAAGCACGCAATAAACTTAAAGTCGTTGTGACTGATAAAGTCGGAAATACACGTATATTTAAAGCAAAATTTAATAGAAAAAATTAATAAAGCCTCTTGAAATCACTTTACTATAGCCTCATTCTTTGCTGTTTCTACAGCCTGCTTTCGGCTCAAAATGCAGAACTAAAAGGACTTGTCTTTGACGAAAACAAAATGACAATCCCTTCCGTCAACGTATCCTTTGCCAATCACGGCACAAATACAAACGAAAATGGATTTTATGAATTAGAAATTCCAGCGAACCAACAAATCACAATCCGTGTGACGCATGTCGGTTTTAAACCCATTGAACTCAAAATAAAGTTGAAACCAGATGAGTCAAAAGAGCTCAATTTTGTTCTCAAAACGGATATCGAACAAATCGGTGAGGTTGTCATTACAAAGGAAGGGCATTCACGCATTCAAGGTGTCACTGTTTTAGAACCCGAAACTGTAAGACGTATTCCTGGCGCAAACCCTGGTGTTGAAAATATTTTAAAATCTCTACCTGGCGTCAATTCAAATAACGAATTGAGCACGCAATATGCAGTGCGTGGAGGAAACTATGATGAGAATTTAGTCTACGTTAATGGTATTGAAGTTTATCGACCATTTCTAGTGAGAAGTGGTCAACAAGAAGGTTTGAGCTTTGTCAATTCTGATTTGGTCAGAAATGTCAACTTCTCAGCAGGTGGTTTTCAAGCAAAATACGGCGACAAGTTGTCATCAGTCCTTGATATAGAATACCGCAGACCAGTTGATTTCGGCGGTAGCTTTGAAGCGAGTTTACTTGGAGGAAGCGCTTCTGTAGAAGGTGTTTCAAAAAACAAAAAACTAACAGGTATTCTCGGTTTGCGTTACCGTGACAACAGCCTTTTTGTCGATGCCAAGCAAACAGATGCTGATTTCAAACCGCGCTTTGTCGATGCACAAACCTATTTAACTTACCAATTCAATAAAAAATTTGAGCTGAGTTTTCTCGGTAATATTGCCATCAATACCTATGATTACAAACCCTATTCAAAACAAACAAACTTCGGAACTCTCCAAGACCCTAAAGCTTTGATTATTGGCTATGAAGGCGAGGAACAGGATAAATATGAAACTTATTTTGGCGCATTATCGGCTTCTTATAAAGTCAGTGATAATTATACCGCGAAATTAACCACATCCGTTTATCACACAAAAGAACAAGAGTATTATGACATTATTGCCAACTACAGACTCGGTGCTGTCAATTCAGGTTTTGGTGATAATGATTTTGGTGATGTCGAATTTACAGAAGGTGCTGGTGCACAATACACTCATGCGCGAAATAAAC
>JAKDUG010000283.1 GCA_030457805.1 Psychroflexus sp. | reverse complement strand
AGAACACACGCTTTCCAGGCGTGAACCTTAAACCGCTCGGTCACCTCTCTTTAAAATCAATTCAAATAAACGAATTTGAATGCAAATAACAAAAAAAAATCTAATGTTCTCGAAAAAAGTCAGTTAAATTATTTCATTTCGCCTCTCAAACTCGTTTCAAATATCGTTTTAAAAACATTGTACTCTAGTTTTTTTGGGAGCATGTACATCAACTTTCCGATGGCCGCTTCAGTTGTGATGTCCTTTCCGTCTATCAAACCAATTTTTTTAAGTTGCTCACTGGTTTCGTACTTTCCCATTTCAACGCTGCCACCACTACATTGGGTGACATTGACAATATGTATTCCTTTTTTGATGGCCTGATCTAACGCATTTGTAAACCAAGTCTCTGTTTTAGAATTACCACTGCCAAAGGTTTCTAAAATGATTCCTCTGATATGTGGCGTTTCTAAAAGATGTTCCAATGTTTCTTTTGCTAAACTAGGAAAAAGTTTAATAATCATCACACGATTATCTAATTCGTGGTGCACTTTTAAGGGTTTTTTAGTAACTACATCACGCAGAGACGGCTTATTGATCTTTAAATTAACGCCAGATTCAATTAATGGGGGATAATTTAATGACTCAAAAGCTTCAAAATGTTCTGCGTTTATTTTTGTTGTGCGGTTTGCCCGATACAATTTGTATTCAAAGTAAAGTCCGACTTCCTTAATGACCGGTTTGTCCTTATTATAAAGCCCTGCAACTTGTATGCTTGTGATTAGATTCTCTTTTGCATCTGTCCTTAAATCTCCAATTGGAAGTTGTGATCCTGTGAAGATGACTGGTTTTGACAAATTCTCCAACATAAAAGAAATGGCAGAAGCTGTGTAAGACATGGTATCACTGCCGTGCAAAACGACAAAGCCATCAAAGGCATCGTAGTGCGCCTCTATCACTTTTGCTAAATCGATATAATCGGTATGATCAAAATCTGAGGAATCTTTAGGGTCTGAAAAACTATAAGTCTCAATGTGATGGCTCAAGAGTTTGAGTTCAGGTATTTTTGAGAGAAGTTGATCAAAATTAAAAGCTTTTAGGCTGTTTGTGATCGGATCCTTTATCATCCCAATTGTCCCACCTGTATAGATGAGAAGTATTTTTGCTTGTTTTTTCATGAGACGCCAAATATCTGATTAGAGTTCTCTGTCGTGATTTTTGCCACTTCTTCAAGACTGACTTGGTATAGGTCTGCTAGTTTTTCAGCAACTTTAATCAAGTAAGCACTTTCGTTTCTTTTGCCGCGATAAGGAGATGGCGCAAGGTAAGGTGAATCCGTCTCTAAAACAATATGGCTTAAATCTATTTCAGACATGAACCTGTCTATCTTACCGTTCTTAAAAGTCAAAACACCACCAATACCGAGTTTTAAATTAAAACCAATCGCTCTTAAAGCTTGTTCATATGTTCCCGTAAAGCAGTGAAAAATACCAAAGAGATCATCTGACTTCTCTTCTTCTAGAATTTCAAAAACTTCATCAAAGGCATTTCTGCAATGAATGACAATGGGAAGTTTATATTTTTTAGCGAGTTTGATTTGGTGTCTAAAAGCGGTTTGCTGTTCTTCTAAAAAGGAGCTGTCCCAATATAAATCAATCCCGATTTCACCAATGGCGTAAAAATCACGTTTGTCGAGTTGTTCCTCAATATGATTTAATTCACTTTCGTAGTCAGCCTTGACGGAGGTTGGATGTAGCCCCATCATCAAGAAAACTTGTTTTGGATATTTTTTTTCCAAAGCATACATGGCTTCAGTGGTTTCTGAATCAATTGCAGGAATAAAAAAACGATTGATGTTGTGTGCGTTTGCGCGGTCGATCACATCAGTTATGTCAGCCTTAAAAGCATCGACGTATAAATGT
>JAKDUG010000282.1 GCA_030457805.1 Psychroflexus sp. | reverse complement strand
ACTGAGTAATTCAAAATTTTTTTTAATAAATTATTGGATAAGCGCTGCTTATCCCTGTTCAACCAAACTTTTAATAAAAAAACACCTCTATCCCCCTTTATTTGGTAGAATGAAGTTGACTAAAAGCTACACAAAACCAAAAAGAAAAGGTGATAGAGATGTCAACTTCATTATACCCAGAGCTTTGGGAAATTATCAATACACAACAACAATTTATTGCGCTTTTGGTTTATCAACTAAGTTCGATTTACGCCAACTCTAAAGCACCCAGGCCAACGGATATCGCAGACTTAGATTATCAAAAAATGACGGTCGATGAACTTCCAAAAGTGGTGGAGATGGAAACGCTCGATTACAAAGAACTTCTGCAGGAACACCTTCACCAAACAGGGAAACCATTAAAACCTGTGCAACGCCGTGCGAGTTCACCGACCGTTTCTTCCGCCATTCACTGTCCACGTTGCCAGGCGCCTGCAGACTATCTCTACTTGAACAACGGGAAAAGTGATAACGATCAGTATTTATGCAAGGTATGCGCTAATTTATTCAACTACAAGAATCGCTATACCAAAGAGGTGATCTTTCAATGTCCTCATTGTGAGAAAAACCTAGTCAAAATCAAAGACCGTAAAGGATTCGATATCTATAAATGCCTGAATAAAGCCTGTCCTTATTACAAAAAACGTCTTAAGAGCCTGTCAAAAAAAGAATTAAAGCAGTTCAAGAAAAACAAATCGCTCTTCAAAATGCACTATATCTATCGTAACTTCGATTTAACTTTATCTGATTTGGAAGCAGTCCCTGACTTTGAAACTAAGGTGCGGTTAAATAAGATCCACAGTTCCCCTTATGTGTTAGGGCTCATTCTCACCTATCATGTCAATTACGGACTGTCTGCCGAAAAAACAGCGGCCTTAATGTTCGATGTTCATCAACTAAAAATCTCAGGCCAAACGATTCGTAACTATGCCCGGACAGTTGCGCATTGGGTCCAACCTTTGACTGATTATTATCCTTATGAGCTATCGGATCAATTTTGTGGAGATGAGACGTACATTCGTGTGCAAGGAAAATGGCACTATATCTATTTTTTCTTTGATGCGGAGAAAAAGATTATTCTCTCCCACCGTTATAACCGACACCGTGATACAGAAACGGCCATTAAAGCCATCCACGACGTGATTCGTCGTTTTAAACAGGTGCCTGATGCTCTCCAATTGGTCGTCGATGGTAATCCCATTTATAAGTTGGCTCAAGCTTTCTACGCTCAAAACGGAATCGACTTTGAAGTCATCCAAGTGATCGGTTTAACCAATAAGGATAAGGTCTCCCAAGAATACCGTCCTTTAAAACAGATCATTGAACGTTTAAATCGGACGTTTAAAGGAAATTACAAACCTTTAGGCGGTTTTCATTCAGGCGCTGGGCCTTTGGCTCACGTCACCTTATTTACAACCTATTTCAACTTTCTTAGGCCTCATGCCAAGCTAGAAAAGAACGTCCCCGTCTTATTGCCGGAACTAAACGAGTGTCCTGACATGCCACAAAAATGGGTCAAACTACTCCATATGTCAGAAGACTTTATCAAAAAGCGTCAAGCAAGTTAAATCAAGCTTTCGGCAACGGGTTGTCCTCAACGAGAATAGGCGTAGCGCACACTTGACCTGCCGAAAAAATGACTTACACTCGCAGGGTGAGGGTGCGTTTAGTCTGCTTTCTTTCGTATAACTGGGCGCCCTCATTCATGACGCAAGCCATTTTGTAGGCTTGTCAAGTGCTATTCGCCAGCAGAAAGTCTCTTCAAGCGAAATTGCCCAATTTTCCCCATTTTTTTCATAGATTATTTTGAGTTACCAAGTTCATTGCCATTCAAATTCTTCTATGCACAAAAACACACAAGATACTACGTT
>JAKDUG010000055.1 GCA_030457805.1 Psychroflexus sp. | reverse complement strand
GGCCAAATTTAAATTAGATGAAATAGATCATCAGATCCTTAATATGTTGATCGAAAACACGAGAATTCCTTTTACAGATATCGCTAAGAAATTAAATATTTCAGCAGGAACTGTACACGTTCGTGTTAGAAAAATGGAAGAAGCTAAAATTATCCACGGTTCGTCGTTAACGCTTAATTACAGATCCTTAGGATATAATTTTATCGCCTATGTAGGTATTTTTCTAGAGAAAACATCACAGACGCAATTTGTTTTAAATCGATTAGAAGACATTCCAAATATTACAGTCGCTCACGTGACGACAGGTAAATTTAATCTTTTTGTAAAAATTAGAGCAAAAAATACTGAACACGCCAAGAACGTTATTTTCAAAATTGATGATATCGAAGGTGTGAGTCGTACCGAAACGATGATTTCTTTAGAAGAGAGCTTAAATGATAAAACAAGATTGATGAAATCTATTTTTGAAGAAATGTAAGCTTTTCTTTAACATTGAGATTAGACAAAAAGAGGCATTCTAAAAAGATTTAAAACTTTTTAGAATGCCTCTTTTTTATGCGTCTTCACTTTTTGAGCTTTGAAGGGTGTGATAAACGTTTTGCACATCATCATCATCGTCAAGTAAGTCTAAGAGCTTGTTGACTTCAGCTTCTTGTTCTGTATTTAATTGTTTGGTCACTTGTGGTACTCTTTCAAATTCAGAAGACAAAATTTCGTAATTTCGATTTTCTAATTCTTTTTGTATACGACCAAAACTCTCAAAGGGAGCATCGATATGGATGCCGTCCTCATCTTTGAAAAGTTCTTCTGCTCCAAAGTCGATTAATTCCAATTCGAGATCATCCAAATCAATTCCTTCATCTTTGATTCTGAAGTTGCAGATATGGTCAAACATGAATTCAACAGAGCCAGATGTTCCCAAATTGCCATTACATTTATTAAAGTAGGAGCGGACATTAGCGACAGTTCTGTTGTTGTTATCTGATGCCGTTTCAACCAAAACAGCAATACCGTGAGGCGCGTAGCCTTCAAACAACACATTTTTGTAGTCACCTAAGCTTTTATCAGAAGCGCGTTTAATGGCTCGCTCGATATTATCTTTAGGCATATTCGCAGCCTTACAGTTTTGGATAACTGCACGTAACTTTGAGTTTGTTTCTGGGTCAGGACCGCCTTCTTTGACAGCCATGACAATATCTTTTCCTAAGCGTGTAAAAGTTTTGGACATTGCTGACCAACGCTTCATTTTTCTCTCTTTTCTAAATTCAAATGCTCTTCCCATGTCTTTATTACTCAGCGATAGCTTCGAATTTTTCGTTGTATTCTCTCAATTCATCTTCGTTGACTTTCTTGTGTTGGTTCTTGACCAAGTTGAGGAAGTAAACAAAACTTTCAACACCAGTAATAGCGTCGTCGTTATTTTCTTCAGCATCAGTTTCTTCATCCTCCTCTAAAGGCTCATCTTGAGGGATAGGAATGATAAAAACGTCGTGTTCTTCAATGTGTTCATAAGCTAAGCGAATCGCTTTTGCAACGACGGGTAGTTCTTCTTCAACCGCAAATGGGCGTAACTTCTTGAGTTGATCAGTTGTCGATTCAGTGATGATTCCTGCCTCTTCAATTTCTTTTATGATTTGATCAATAAGTTTAAGTGCTTTTTTGTTTTCCAATGTCATTAATTTAGTCTGATTTTCTACAAAAATAATTTTTAGAGTGACAAGTTACGGCTTTCAATCAAAGTTTTTTTGATTTTTTTATTCAGCCCCTGTTTTAGACTTTCTATCGCTCCATAAGAATGCTATAGATTTTATAATAATTTAAATGATTTTGTAAAGAATCGGAGATGAAATCCTTGAAGGATGTTAATTATAGGCTTTTTGAAGGATTAACACTTAAAAGATTTTACGTTAGCTTTATTTCTGCTTATTTTTGCAAATCTTGAAAATTGAAAATTAACTTATTTCGCAAACAATATGGCTGATAAAATTGCAGAAAAAGAACTCTATGATTACCAGGAAGCAGATTTAATAAAAATCTTCGATAGGATAGAGCAATCTCCTGACAATTATAATTTACTTTATCAACTGCCAACCGGCGGTGGTAAAACAGTTGTTTTCTCAGAAATCGTCAGAAGATACATTGAAAAAACAGGTAAAAAAGTAGTCGTTTTAACACACCGTATCGAACTGTGTAAACAAACGTCAAACATGCTTAATAATTTTGGGGTTCGCAACAAAATTATCAATAGTAAGGTCAAAGAAATCTCAGATGATAACGAGTATATGTGTTTTGTCGCAATGGTCGAAACGCTTAATAATCGGATCAATGAAGATAAGGTTAATATGAAAAATATTGGTCTTGCCATTATCGATGAGGCACACTACAATTCATTTACAAAGCTGTTTAAATACCTTGAAAAAGCTTTTCTTCTCGGTGTCACAGCAACCCCTTTGAGCTCGAACATCAAGTTACCGATGCATCGCAATTATCGCGAATTGATTGTTGGAAACTCAATTACATCTTTGATCGATAAAGGCTTCTTAGCCAAGGCTGATATGTATTCTTATGATGTTGGTTTAGGCACTTTACAGGTTGGGATGACAGGTGACTATACAGTGAAGTCCTCTGAAGATCTCTACACCAATCTCGATATGCAGGAAAAACTCCTTAAAGCTTATGAGGAACGCTGTAAAGGAAAGAAAACACTGATCTTTAACAACGGAATTAATACCTCGTGGTATGTTTATCAAACTTTTAAAGACGCAGGTTATGAAGTTAAGCACTTGGACAACACGCATAATAAAAAGGAACGCCTTGAAATTTTAAAATGGTTTAAGGAAAAACCAGATGCAATACTCACTTCTGTCAGTATTTTAACAACTGGATTTGATGAGCCAACAGTTGAGAATATTATCCTAAATCGCGCGACAAAATCCTTGACGCTTTACTACCAAATGATTGGTCGTGGCTCGCGTAAACTTCCATACAAGGATCACTTTAATGTGATCGACTTAGGTAACAACATCGCGCGCTTTGGTCCATGGGATTCTCCTGTTGATTGGCAATTGATTTTTGAAAATCCAGACTATTTCTTAGAGAATATGATTTCTGATGAGGAAATTGAAAGCAGTTTTACTTATCAGATGCCAGATGAAACTAAGGAAATGTTTAAAAACTCTGAGGATACGTCTTTTGATGTTCACACTAAATATCACGAAGCTGTCAATAATGGACAGAAATCAAAATTGGTATTAGAAGAATCTATAGCACAACATGCGCAGATGTGTATCGAAAATTCTGAAGATGTTTTTGATGCACGAATTTTAGCGAGAGAATTAAAAGGTGACATCAAGGATCGCATCAAGAAATATTCGCGTTGTATTATCAACAATACGAAAAACTACAGAGATTGGCTTTATGAAGATTACACACGGAAATTACGTGTCAAAATCAATGAGATGTTTATGACATAAATTTCTTTATAAAATTAAAAAGCTGTCTGCAAAGGCAGCTTTTTTTGTTTTATATTAAAATGAAAAATTATATTTTTAGAGTGCTTCGAAAATCATGGCACCATAAATGCCAAAACGAACCAACCTGAGCAAGCCAAAAAGGAGATAATTACCAAAAGGAAATTTAATAATTCCTGCAGCGATGCTTGAGATAGCAAACGGCAAGGGGAGAAGTGCCCCTACAATAATAAGTAAGCCGCCCCATTTTCTCATGTTTTTGATGTGCTTAGCCATTTTCACTTCCAGATAAACAAAAACAGAGGGAATGCTAGCGACACCTCTTCCGAAAAAATAAGATAAAATTCCGCCAGCATATGACAAAACCGCTAAGATACTGAGGTAAAACCAAGGCGATCCAGATTGTCCAGACCAGGCGATAAATATTTCAGGAGGAATAAGGCCTAAAATAGATTCGGAGCTAAAGAAAACAGCAAAAACAGCATAATCAGGAAAGTTTGCCGTCACGTAATCAAGCATGCTGTTAATATCCATCACAAAAAAATGGACAACGAGAAGCGCAGCAACAAAGATAATTATTGGAGGTGTAGCCTTGAGTAAACTACGACCAAGAAAACTATAAAAACCTGTATAGGAATAGTATTGGTGTAATAAACGCCATCTTGGTTTTTTACGATTTTTCTGATTATTTTTCATGAATCCAGCAAAAGTAAACTTTTCAAAATGAAGTAAAAATAGTTCAGCTTTTTTTTAATAAATTATTAATAAGATTATTTTTTGACTTCATGGGATGCAGATTGATTTAAAAGTTGAGTCAGATCAGTACCGCTCGGTTTTTCAAAGACTTCTAAATCAAAATAAGAGGTGGAGGCCAGTAGATGATCAAAAATATCAGCAATAATACGTTCGTAATTTGCCCAAACTTTATCCTGACTAAAAGCATAGATTTCTAAAGGAATACCTTCAGATGTTGGGGCAAGCTGGCGTGTCATTACAATCATTTCTTTATTGATATTCGGATTTTCATGTAAATAATGATCTACATAAACACGGAAAATACCAAAATTTGTCATGTTTCTCCCATTGAGTAAAACGGATTTATCTATTTTATTTTTTGCATTGAAACTATTGATATCATTTTGTTTATCAGTGACATAGTCAGAGATAAGATGTATTTTTTTTAAGTCTTCAATGGCATCTTCAGATAAAAGTTGAATACTACTTGATTTGATAATAATCGAGCGTTTGATTCGACGACCACCAGAAGAACTCATCCCACGCCAGTTTTTAAAAGAGTCTGAAATGAGGTAATAGGTTGGGATTGTCGTGATTGTTTTATCAAAATTTCGAATTTTAACCGAAGCCAGATTAATCTCAAAAACATCACCATCAGCACCGTACTTTTCCATCGTAATCCAATCTCCAATTCTCACTGTATCATTGACGGCCACTTGTATGCTCGCTACAAAACCTAAAATTGTATCCTTGAAAACCAATAATAAGACAGCAGAGAAAGCACCTAATGCAGTCAGAAATTCTAAGAGCGGTCTTCCCGTAATGATTGAAAATATAACTGTAAAACTGATGAGCCAAATGATAATCATAAAGACTTGGATATAGCTCTGAATGGGTTTGTCCTTAAAAGCTTCAAGCGTGGCTAAGAAGTCTTTAATTGTCAGTAAGACACTCTGAATCACCATGACAATCAAGATGGTAATCAGCACATTGAAAAGTGCAATTGTCCCGCCTAAATACTGTGGGAAATCAATAAAAATTAAAGGCAATAAAACTGAAATAACATTTAAAGTAATGAGGTTTGAAATATTAAGGAAAGTTTTATTCTTAATTAAAAAGTCGTCAAACTGTGTTTTTGAGCGTTCAGCAATTTGATGTAGCGTTTTTTTGGCAATGTATCTCAAGGTTTTAAAAAGCAGAAAACCAAAAATGAGTAATAAAATAAAACTAATAATGACATTTAAATATTTTGCCATAACTTCACTGAGGTGAAAATTATCGACTAAAAAATTATAAACGAATCGGTCAGAAGTTGTTTTGTTCATCAAGTTTTTTTTATGCAATTTTACATTCTACAAAGTTAATAGAATTGCGTTATGAATTATAGAAAAAGTCTTTTTTTGACTTTGGGACTTATCGCACTGGTAATTATTAGTGTCGTCCTATTGTTAAAGAAAAAATTTATTTTTGAATACGAATCACCTTATAGCGTCAAAATTATTCAAACTTGGTTTCTTCCAGATGAGCTGAGAGAAATATCAGGTATTTTCCATATGGGGGAAAATGAAATTGCTTGTGTGCAAGATGAAGATGGAATTATATATATCTATAATCTCGCTTCTGAAAAAATCACTTCTGAAATTAAATTTGGAAAAAGAGGAGACTATGAAGGTATCGCAATCAAAGATGAAACGGCCTATGTCTTAAAGAGTAATGGAAAAATTACGGAGATTCGAGACTTTAGAAGTGACAAAATTCAAACAAAAACGCACCAGATTTTCAACAGCAAAAGCATCAATATCGAAGGTTTATTTTTGGACAAAGACAATCGATTACTGATGGGAGTAAAGGAGTTTAAAGATTTAGATGAACCCGAGTCAATTGTTATTTATGCTTTGAATTTGACAACGCTGACCTTAGAAAAGGAACCTGAGATTGACATTTCGATGGATGATAAGATATTTGCAGATATTCCAAGTTCGCATCCATCTCGTTATTTCTATTTGTCTGAAATTGCGCAACATCCCAAGACTGAAGAATATTATGTTTTAGAAGCCAAAACACCTAAACTTCTGATTTTAAATCCTGACAAAACGACAAAAACATTGCTATATCTCGATGAAACTTCTTTCCCTCAGCCTGAGGGCTTAACATTTGATGAAGAAGGCCTAATTTTTATCTCAAATGAAGAGGATAAAAGTGAGCCTCAAAACATTCAATTGATAGAAATTGTAGAAAAAATGCAAAAGGAGAAATGATTTCTTGAGATATCTAAGTTGTGTTGAGCAGATAAATTTTGATAAGCCCCCCTAGTTTCTGTTGTTATTTTACTTGAGTTGTTGAGGATTAGTCTACTTTTTTTGATTGAAAAGTTGATATCATTCTGTGATTTCACTTGCTAAAAAATTGCTAAACGAATTCGATAGTCAATTTTAAAAAGCTACTTTGCTTAAGTACAATATTGAATATTAAAATGAATGGCTAGGCAGAAGAAATATCCTATTGACAGAGTAACTTACCCTATTCAAAAATTTATTCAGCAAGAAAAATCAGGTGGTATTGTTCTTGGAATTAGTGTAATTCTTGCTTTATTCTTAGCAAACTCCCCTTGGTCTGAGCAGTATTTTCAATTCTTTCAACATCAATTAGGATTTCAATATGACGGCAAACCTTTTCTAAATTATAGTGTGCATACCTGGGTAAACGACGGATTGATGTCTATTTTCTTTTTTGTGGTTGGGCTCGGATTGAAAAAAGAAATTGTTGGCGGAGAACTCTCCAAGCCCAGAAAGGCAATTTTGCCAATAGCTGCCGCTCTAGGCGGAGTGATTGTTCCTGCATTAATTTATTTAGCTTTTAATCCAGTTGGAGAAGTACAGCACGGTTGGGGGATTCCAATGGCGACGGATATTGCTTTTGCATTAGGAGTTCTCTATCTTCTAGGGAGTAGGATTCCTTTATCATTAAAAGTATTTTTGACCGCTTTAGCCATTGTCGATGACTTGGTCGCCGTTCTGGTGATTGCATTTTTCTATACATCAGATATTTCAATGTTGAGTCTTTCAATCGGATTCGGATTCGTCTTGATCATGTATATCGGAAACAGGATGGGAGTGAGGAATATTTTATTTTATGCCATTCTTGGTATTGTTGGTGTGTGGACAGCCTTTTTACTTTCTGGAGTTCACGCTACCATTGCTGCTGTCCTTGCTGCATTTACGATTCCTGCTGATATGAGAATAAAAGAAAGTGCCTATATCAAAAAAATTCAAGCTTATTTAAAAAGATTTAAAGCTGTTGATCCTAATGATGAAATTCCAACTTTGACGAATGCACAATTGGATATCTTGGATGAGGCAATAGAAGAGACAAATGAGGTGATCCCACCTTTACAACGCTTGGAGCACGCCATGTCTCCTTTTGTTAACTTTTTGATTATTCCTATTTTCGCATTAGCCAATGCAGGTGTTTCTATAGACATTAATGCAGAGGAATTATTCAGTACTAATGTAGCCTTGGGAGTTGCGCTTGGACTTTTAGTCGGGAAAGTTATTGGCGTTGTTGGTGTGACATTATTGCTCGTCAAACTCAAAGTCACAACATTTCCAAAAGGGATGAATATTAAAAATTTATTGGGAATTGGCTTATTGGCTTCTATTGGATTTACAATGTCATTATTCATTACTTCTTTAGCATTTTCACATGAAGCGTATGTAACTCAAGCCAAAATAGGAATCTTTGCTGCCTCAATTATTGGAGGTCTGTTAGGTTATTTCTTATTAAAAAAACAGACAGAGGAATAACATCTGCATGTCTTATTTTTGCTGTGAATGCAATCGATTAGGAGAATTGAGGTTATTCAAGTGCAGATTGTTTTTGGTATAAAGTATAAGATGACTTTAATCATGAATCCCTTTTATACAGTGTTTTTTGAAAGCTTAATATATATAAAGTAGTATCTTTGAGGTTGTTTTAAATTGATTTTTAATTCCACTAAGTAAGCAAAATTTTCTTTATAATCTAGTGGGAACTGTGCTTTACACAAAAAACCTAAGTTATGAAAAAAGTTATTTTATTATTTTTAGTGTTGACTTCACTTCAGCTCTCAGCTCAAAAAACCTTACAACTAACGGAAAAATTTACCGTATCAGGTGATATCAATAAGGCATTAAATTTTACCCTAAAAGATCTTGAGAAGCTACCCTCAAAAAAAATTGAAGATGTTAAAATCACAAATCACAAAGGTCATCCTAGAGGAACCGCAAAACAATTGACTGGTGTTTTGGTCAAAGATGTTTTGAAAGATCTCGATCTAAAGGCAGATAGTCCAAAAATTTTTAGTGAATTTTATCTGAGCTTTATTGCTATTGACGGCTATAAGGTTATTTATTCTTGGAACGAAATTTTCAATTCACCAACTGGAGACCACTTATATATTATAACAGCTAGAGATGATAAAAAGTTAAGAAGCATGAATGACCGAATTTTAGTGCTGACACCTAGCGATTTTAAAACTGGACGGCGTCATATAAAAGGATTGAGTGAGATTGTGGTCAGCCGTGCAGATTGATTTATGACAGTGCTTAAGCCTAAAACTAGAATTAAATTTTATGACAAAATAGATCTGAGAAATCAGGAATTTATTTTTCAAATCTATTTTTGTTACACTTTTGGACGCGCATCGACTTTCTTTTGATCTGAAAAGAATAAAAACACATCTTTAAAATCATCTTTTCATCACCAAATCGTTTTAAAAAATACCTAAGAATTTTTTCTTTTTCTTCTTCTTTTCCTCCTTTTTTTCATCAAAGTCTTTTTCATCTTTTTTGTTTGAGAATAAACGTTTAAAGAAGCCGTCACGTTTTGTGTCGTCACACTCTAAAGTTTCATAAACACTTTGATCTAAGTCTTTGAATTTCGCTGAAGTAATGGCCGTATAGCTTCTGTCGGCAGCCATTGCTGCATATGATTTAGCAAATATCGGTAATGCACTTACGGCGCCTTGTCCCAAACTCGTTGTGCGGAATCCTATTTTCTGGTTGTTATGTCCTACCCAATTAATGTTGATGTAGTTTGGTGTAATGCCAACAAACCAACCATCCTTATTGTCTTGCGTTGTCCCTGTTTTTCCAGCAATAGCTTGTCTAAGGCCATAAGTATGTGTGATGGCTCTTCCTGTTCCTTCTCGCACCACATTTTGCAATATGGCTAACATTTGTAATCGCTTAAACTTTTCTAAAGGATTTTTTGAATGTGTGTTTTTTGGTGCTTCATAAATCAGTGTTCCATCTGGTGCAGAGATGCTTGTAATCAAGTTGAGATGATTTGGGACTTCATCTGCTACAAAACCAGAATAAGCCAACGCAAGCTCTTTCATGTTTAAATTGACAGCACCAAGTGCCAGTGATGGTTCTGGCTTGATCACTGACGCAATATGCAGTTTTTTTGCAAAATCAATTGTATTTTGTATGCCAGCTTCTTCTAAAACTTTGACTGAAACGACGTTAAGTGATTTTGTTAATGCTGTTTTTAAACTGTAATTAAGATGTGGGTCTATTTCTTCCTTTTGAGATGCATTTTTGGGTTTCCATCCATCATAATCTTTATAACTAATTTCTTTTGCAGATAAATAGGTGCAAGGATCTAGGCCTTGATTGAGAGCAGAAGCATATACAAATGGTTTGAAAGTTGATCCAACTTGACGTTTTGCATAACGGATAAAATCATATTGTGATAAATTCTGATCAAACCCACCAACATATGCCAAGATATCACCTGAATGTGGATCAATAGAAAGGCTGGCCGCATTTAGAAATTTGAGATGGTGTTGAATGCTATCAATGGTTGATGCTGTTGTTAGTTTATATTCTTCACCATCGTAAAACTCTGTTTTTCTCTTCTGACTGAGTTCTTCAAAAATTTCATCTTCAGATTTTTCTTTGATGAGTTTTTGATAAATTTTCGTTCGCCTTAATTCAGGTTCCCATATGGCAGGTTTTTCCCAAGGTTTATTTGCGGCATATTGATCTTCAAAACGCCTTTGTAAATTTTTGAGATGCGTTTTTAAATTTGATTCGATTATCTTTTGAATACCTGCATCAATTGTTGTTTTGATAATGAGACCATCTTTTTTTAAATGAAAGTCTTCATCATTTTTCGCATTGATAGAATCGAGTATGTCTTGAGTCTGATCTACTAAATACTCTCTGAGATAATATGAATTTTTAGAGGTGTTTTTAGAGTAATTAATCTCTAAGCTCTCTTGCATAACGGCATCAGCTTCTTCCTCAGAAATATAATCGTATTTCAACATTTGTGTCACCACAACATCACGTCTGAGCTGACTTCTCTCTGGGAATAAACGCGGGTTGTAAGAGTGATTTGCCTTTAGAGTTCCAATCAAGACAGCGGCTTCAGAAAGATGAAGATCAGCAGCTGATTTATTAAAAAACTTTTGAGAAGCACTTTCGATACCGTATGTGTTACCACTAAAAGGGACGGTATTGAGGTAAAGTTCTAAGATTTCTTCTTTTGTATAAATTGATTCTATGCGTTGGGCAACGATTGCCTCCTTGGTTTTGTTGATAGGAAGACTCAAAAAAGAATAGTCTTTTCTGCCAAATAAATTTTTTGTGAGTTGCAGTGTAATTGTACTTCCACCACCAGAGGAATCATCTCCGGCCAAAATTGTTTTAAAGAAAACACGCAATAAACTCCGCGCATCAATACCTGAATGCTCATAAAATCGCGCATCCTCAGTGGCAATTAAAGCTTCGATAAGATGTTCTGGCAGAGAATCAAGTGGAATTGACTCGCGGTTTAATTCATAGATTTTGGCGAAAGTCGTGTTATTTCGATCAATAAATTTTGAAGCTTGCACTTGACTTAAATCCTCTAATTCTTTGTGAGAAGCAAGCTTTCCCCAGACGCCTAAATAGATAGAAGCAAAAAAGCCACCGAATATAAGCAGACAGATAGCGATAAGCTTTAAGGCAAGTTTTAGATATTTGGAGTTCAATTTATTTTGAGATGTTGTCATTCGAAAATTTGATTTTTCAAAAATATTTTATAT
>JAKDUG010000281.1 GCA_030457805.1 Psychroflexus sp. | reverse complement strand
AAGCAAGAACCGCTCTTGGTTAAAGTGATTCATCAGGAAAATAAAGGCTCTGGACCCGCGCGAAATGCGGGATTGGACCAGGCAGTAGGGAAATATATTTACTTTGCTGATCCGGATGATTATTTTGATAAACATTTGCTAAAGGATAATTGTCGACTGGCCAAAGAGATTAAACCTGAAATGGTTGTTTTTGGCTATACGCAAGAAAAGGCTGAAATCCCAAGTGACCGCGAAGTGAAGCTACCTAATTTTCCTCAATTAACGACGCAAGAGGAGTTTCGCAAACACTTTAATAACGTCTATCATTTTTCACCTTACGCTCTTTGGAATAAATTATATAAACGACGCTTTTTAAAAAAACACAACATTCGCTTCACTAAGCAAAAGACGGGACAGGATGCCTTGTTTAATATTGAGGTCTATAAACACCTATCGTCAGTCTCCGTTAACAGGCAAGCATTCTATCATTATGTCTCACACGACGGCTCCTCCGTGAATCGTTACCGGCCTGATCGTTATCTGATGGAAAATACTATCGCCCAAGCCTTTGAACAATTAATCAAAGAATGGAAGCAAGAGCAAACCTTTAATAAGTTAATTGCCCAAGAGTATTTCAACTCGGTTTATTTGGAAACGAACAATTTAGTTCATTCCGATTGTCCACTGACGAAACAGGAAAAAACCAAACGACTCAGTGACATTTGGGAACATGTTGGGATGGATAAAATCATCCCCTTTAAAAAGAATGACCCGAATCCTTTCCGACGCATCCTTTTAAGAAATTTTCAAAAGAGAAACTTTGATAATGTGCTCTTACTAATGAAGAGTCGCAATCAAATGGCAGATAAATATAGCAAAATATTTGGTAAAATTAATCGATTTTTTAAAAATTAAGTAAACTAAACAACAAACAAGGAGTCAACCGCTATGATGGAACAATTTAAACAGGCTTTATTTTATACAGCGATCGGGAAGTATTCCATTGTGGTGGTTCAATTACTTGTCCAGGCCGTCCTGTCACGCATACTGACACCAGCAGAATATGGCATCGTGGCAGCGGTCAATATATTTCTCGTTTTCTTTCAACTACTAGCAGATTTTGGCATTGGTCCGGCTGTTATTCAAAACAAGGATTTAAATAAGAAAGAATTGAATGACATCTTCTCATTCAGTCTCTACATAGCCTTTGGTCTAGCCATCGTATTTATTTTTCTAGGTTACCCGATGAGTCTCTTTTACGGCAATGACGTATTTATACCAATAAGCATGATCTTAGCCATCGCGGTCTTTTTCTACGGTATCTTAGTCGTTCCCCAGTCAATACTCCTTCGGGAAAAGAATTTCAAACTCGTTAACTTGACAACTGTTTTAGGATCCGTCGTTTCTGGAGTCATCTCAATCATTTTAGCCCTTTTGGACTTCAGTTATTATGCGATTATCATAGGAAACACAGCAAGAGCCGCGACATTATTCGTTGTGTTTTACATGAAGACCGATATCAAAATCAAACTGACATTTAATTGGGAACCGCTGAAAAAGATTTTCGCTTTTTCAAGAAACCAATTCCTGTTCAACTTTATCAACTACTTCTCACGAAATCTGGATAATCTACTGATCGGACGCTATTTCTCGTCAAGTGCTTTGGCTTACTATGATAAAGCTTATCAAGTTTCCTTGTATCCTAATCAGGTGCTGACAAGTCTTGTCACGTCGGTCATCCATCCGATATTATCAGATTATGAAGATGAAAAAGAACGCATTAAAAACGTTTATCTAAGAATTTCAAATTTATTAGCTACGCTAGGCATGCCACTGTCTGTCTTTTTATTTTTTACAGCAAAAGAAGTGATTTTATTTCTCTTTGGGGGACAATGGGACGGCAGTGTACAGGCCTTTCAGATATTAGCCTTGTCGATCTGGGTCCAAATGATCTTGTCCAGCACCGG
>JAKDUG010000280.1 GCA_030457805.1 Psychroflexus sp. | reverse complement strand
AATAGAGTTATATTCTTTTAATGGTCAATTAATCAAAGCTTTTTCAAAAATTGGTCATTCTATAGATTTAGAAAACTTGAAGTCTGGTCTGTATTTTATAAAAGTAATTAATGGAAATAAGTCTCAAGCGTTTAAAGTTTTAAAATCTGAATAACTTAAAATATGCTATAAGCATTGTCTCATAAGTCAGATTTTATAATTTGTTAATATCCCGAAGTATCGGGAGAACCGCTGTATAGTTTCTTCTAAAAAATAAAACCCAACTTTTAGTAAGTTAGGTTTTGAAGAGGTGTCGAGCGTCCCGAATTATCGGGAGCACCGCTGTAGTATTTCTACAAAAAATAAAACCTAACTCTTAGCAAGTTAGGTTTTGGAGAGGTGTCGAGCGGATTCGAACCGCTGTAGATGGTTTTGCAGACCACTGCCTAGCCACTCGGCCACGACACCTTTTCTTGATGCGGCTGCAAAGTTAAAAATAATCTTGAAACAACGGCTATATTTAGCGAGATTTTGTCATCACTATTCTGACAGCTTCGACGTCTCCTCCGATTGGTGGATTTATTTTTGCAACTTTGACTTCGGCAAAAATCACGATTGCGAGATCGTCAAAAACACGATTTAAAATGCGTTGGGCAACATGTTCAAGTAATTTAGAACGGACCAACATTTCTTCTTTGATGATCTTATTGAGGTGAACGTAGTCAACAGTATCCTTGAGTTCATCAGATTTTGCTGAAGCTGACAAGTCTGCTTCAATACGTAAATCAACTCGGTAATCACTTCCAATTCTTGCTTCTTCATCAAGGCAGCCGTGATTGGTGTAAACACGGACATTTTCAAGTATAATTTGATCCATCTTTAATTTTTTTGCAAAAATAAAGCTTCTGTAGAATTACAGCGCTATCTTTCCTTGATTTTCTAGCATTAAAATTCTAATAAAGACAAATACTTTCAGTATATAAACGCACGGACTTTTAATTTTTGGTAACTTTGCCGCCATATAATTTTAGATCATGTCTGAAGAAAAAAAGTCTTTAAATTTCATAGAACAAATTATCGAAAACGACCTCAAAGAGGGTTTTGATAAGTCAAAACTTAAGTTTCGTTTTCCACCCGAACCCAACGGATATTTACATATTGGCCATGCATCATCTATCTGTTTAAACTTCGGATTAGGCTTGCGTTACAACGCACCAGTTAACTTGCGTTTTGATGATACAAACCCGATTAAAGAAGAGAGTTCTTATGTGAAAGCTATTAAGAAGGATGTTGAATGGCTTGGTTTTGAATGGGCGGAGGAATGCTATGCTTCTGATTACTTTCAAAAACTCTACGAATGGGCTGTTGAAATGATCAAAAATGGACAAGCTTATGTCGATAGTCAAGATTCTGAAAAGATAGCTCAGCAAAAAGGAACGCCGACTGAACCAGGACGACCAAGTCCCCACAGAGAACGTTCTGTTGAAGGGAATTTAGAACTTTTTGAGGCCATGAAGAATGGTTTGACAGAACCGAGAGCTCACGTTTTACGTGCTAAAATTGATATGAGTTCGCCAAATATGTTGATGCGCGATCCTGTGATGTACAGAACTTTACATGAAGAGCACCACCGCACGGGGCCAGACTGGTGTATTTATCCAATGTACGATTGGGCGCATGGTGAATCTGATTTTATTGAAAACGTTTCACATTCGTTTTGTACACTTGAGTTTCAGCCACACCGCGAATTGTATAATTGGTTTATCAAATGCATAAGCAAAGAGGGTGAGCTTGAACCTAAACAACGCGAGTTTGCACGCCGTAATTTAAGTCATACAATTGTGAGTAAACGCAAGTTGCTTCAACTTGTTGAGAAAGGGATTGTTAATTCTTGGGATGATCCGCGTATGCCGACAATTTCAGGATTGCGTCGCCGTGGCTACACAGCTAATTCTATTCGTAATTTTG
>JAKDUG010000054.1 GCA_030457805.1 Psychroflexus sp. | reverse complement strand
TTAAAATTGTTAGAACATGATAACAAACTATAAATTCTTAATTATTCTATTTTTTTTGAGTAGCTATTGTTATTCCCAAATAATGACAGCGACTTATAAACAAGAAATAGAAATAAGTAGTGATGATGAAATTAAAAATAAAAAAGATGCTCGATTTTCAAGTTTTCACCATAAGCTCATGAAAGAGGCTAATGATATTGCTAAAAACCTAGAATATCAACTTGATATAAATCGTAATACATCACTGTTTTTTTTAAAAGACTTTTTGGTTAAGGATGACAAACAACATTTATTAAAATTAGCAACTTCTCAATCAAGTGGTATATTTTACAATGAAAACTCAACCAATACACGCTTATGGCAAAATGAGGCTTTTGGAAAAACTTACTTGATTAATCTTCCTCAAATAAAATGGAAACTAACTAGTGATGAAAAAATCATTAATGGTTTTTCTTGTAAAAAAGCAACCACTTATAAAGGTGGTGATCCTGAGAAAGATAAAGTAATCGCCTGGTATACAACTGATATCGCAGCCAATTTTGGACCTGCGGGATATTCTGGTCTGCCTGGGTTAATAGTACAACTTAAAATAAAAGATAAAGTGTTTACCTTGAAAGAAATTGATGATAAGAAAAAAAACAAAATTAAAAAACCGACCAAAGGAGATGAAATCGATTTAAATGAATATTACCAACTATTCTCAAGGGCTAAAGGTAATGTGCGTTAGTACCTTCTGACTATCATTTAAGTAGACAAAGACATCGTAATACTCCATTCATATTAAGCATAAATCATTGTTGATCAACTACTTTCAAACAAATAGACTATACCTAACAATCCTGTTTTTCTTAGCAGGATTGTCTTCATTAATAGCTCAAGAAATTCAGCTAAAGGGAGAAGTTTTTGACAGTTTGCAAAACCCACTTCCTTACACAAACATTATTGCCACACCCTTATCAGAAAATCAGGAGATTACTTTCGCCATTACGGATGAACAAGGTCGTTATAAACTCAAGCTACCAAAAATGACAATTCATCATTTGGAAATAACACATATGGGATTCTCTAAAGTGACTGATACAATAATTCTAGAGAAAAATACGACCAGAAACTACACTCTAATAGAAAGTGCAGAAAGCCTAGAAGAAGTTATCATTAAGCAGAAAATGGCTGTCGTGGTGAAAGATGACACAATTACTTATCGCACAGACAGGTTTAAAACAGGTGAAGAACGCAAGCTTCGCGATGTTCTCAAAAAGCTACCTGGCGCTGAAGTGGACCGAGAAGGCAATGTCAAAATTAACGGCAAGAAAGTGACCAAACTCATGGTTGATGGCAAAACCTTTTTTACGGGCGACACCAAATTAGGCGTCAATAACATTCCTGCTGATGCAGTTGACGAAATAGATGCCATTGACAATTATAATGAAGTTAGTTTTTTAAAAGGTTTAAACGATAGTGATAAAATGGCACTTAACATCAAATTAAAAAAAGGGAAAAAGAATTTTTTGTTTGGCGACATTGAAGCAGGTGGTGGTATTAAAGAGCGCTACATCATCCACCCAACCCTGTTTTATTACAGTCCTAAAACAGCAGTCAATGTGATTGGTGATTTTAATAATATCGGTAAGAAATCATTTACTATGCAAGATTATATCAACTTTGAAGGTGGTATGTCAGCCATGATAGACGGTTCAACCTCTTACGGCAGCATACTCAATAGTGATTTTGCAAGGTTCCTCAATCAGGATGATTTCGTCAATCAAAAAAATGATTTTGGTGCTGGAAGTATTTCACAAGAAATCACATCTGACTTACGATTAGAGGCTTTTACCATTATCAACAAAGGCAAGACCAAAACAAGAAGTTCAAACGAGATTTCATATCTCACAGAAGAAAATCTGGATGAGTTGAGAGAAAATAAACAAGAAAATAGCTTAACTTTTAGCCTGAACAAATTAAAGTTGCGCTACAAACCTGATGATGAAAATGATTTGGCCTATCAAACTTCTATAAAAACCTCAAATGGCGATGTTCTACAAAACCTTGATTCATACACCACAACTGATACAACGCTAACGCAGATTTCACAACAACCTAAAAACCTTTCTATCCTTCAGGAATTGAGTTATAGCAAACAATTTTCTTATGAACACACTTCTACATTAAGTGCACATTATAAATACAGCGATCAAAGTAATGACAATAATTGGTTGTTTAATCAACCGGTCTTCACGGATTTAATTCCTTTTGAAGACGATGGCGACTTTTATAATTTATTGCAGCAAAGTTCATCAATTACAAATGAGGCGCAACTGGATTTAAAGCACTATTGGGTGCTCAATAATACCAATCATATTTATCCGCGTGTTGGCTTTTCTTTTTTCAATGAAAGTTTCACTTCTTTAGACAGCCAATTATTGCAAGATGGCAGCAATAATGGTTTTGATGAAAAGGGTTTTAACAACGACACCAAGCTTCAACTGACAGATAGCTATTTTGGCTTTCAGTACAAAGTAAAGCTCGGTGACTTGATGGTCAAACCTGGGCTGATGTATCACTCCTATATTTGGAATGTGGATCAATATGCTGAGAAAATCGCCCACCAACAGAAAAACTTTCTACTTCCTGAAATAAAAATCGATTACAAAATTTCTTCTGCTGAAAATCTCAAATTAGATTACCGTTTAGAAACGGGTTTTGGCAATGCGCAGCAGTACGCCAACAGACTACGCTTGGTTAGTTTTAACCAATTATACCGCGGAAATAAGGATTTAGAAAATGAACTCTACCAACAAATATCTGTGAATTACCGCAATTTCAATATGTATAAAGGCATCTTCCTATTTGCCAATTTCACTTATAAGAAAAAAGAGAAGACCATTCGGAATAGTACAGAGATTGAAGGCATAGACCAGATCAACACTTCTGTTTATTCAGATTTACCAGAAAACTCTTACTCAGTCAATGGTTCTTTTTCTAAGAAAATTTCAAAATACCGATTCACGGTGCGTGGAATGATGAATTTTTCAGATTACTCAAGAATGATCAATGAAAAGTTGAGTGCTTACAAAGCCAACAACTATCAATACACTATTAAAGCAGAAACCCGTTTTAAGGACTGGCCAAATTTAGAAATAGGATGGAAACAGAGTGTGAGCGATTTTAAATCAGAACGCCATCAAAGTCAATTTACACGCATAGATCCTTATGCCATTTTGGAATGGAATTTTTTAAATGATTTTATTGTAAAGACAGATTACACCTACAATTATTACAAGAATAAAAGCACCTCACAAATCAATCGCTTTGAGATCGGAAATTTCTCTTTATACTACAATAAAGAAGGCAGTCCGTGGGGCTATGAAATTGACATTAATAATGCTTTTGATGTGCAACACAAAAACAGCAATAGCTTTGATCAATTTATGATTACCGATCGCAGCATTTATATACAGCCAAGAACAATCTTATTCAAGCTCTCTTACAAACTTTAAAAAAAGCTCAATCTTATTTACTAATTTTGCAGTCACAATTAAAAAGACACAGCTTTGGCAAAAATAGGCGATATTGATGTAGGAGAATTTCCACTGCTTTTAGCACCGATGGAAGATGTAAGTGATCCGCCATTTAGAGCTTTGTGTAAAGAAAACGGCGCTGATGTCGTTTACACAGAGTTTATTTCATCAGAAGGCTTGATTCGCGATGCGGCGAAAAGCACGATGAAGCTTGATATTTACGAAAAAGAAAGACCTGTTGGCATTCAGATTTTTGGAGCTAATTTGGAATCAATGCTGCAATCTGTTGAAATTGTCGAGAAAACAAAACCCGACATTATTGATATTAATTTTGGCTGTCCTGTCAAAAAAGTAGTTTCTAAAGGCGCCGGCGCCGGCATCCTCAAAGATGTCGACTTAATGGTAAAATTAACCGAAGCCATGGTGAAACACACAGATTTGCCAATTACTGTCAAAACCCGTTTGGGCTGGGATCACGATTCTATTAAAATTCTAGAAGTCGCTGAACGCCTGCAAGATGTTGGCTGCAAAGCCATTTCAATTCACGGTCGCACGCGTGCACAGATGTACAAAGGAGATGCCGACTGGAAAACCATAGCCGAGGTAAAAAACAATCCACGTATGCACATTCCTGTTTTTGGCAATGGTGATGTCAATACGCCAGAACGCGCTAAGGAAATGCGAGATATCTATGGTTTGGATGGTGCCATGATCGGCCGCTCAAGTATTGGTTATCCATGGTTTTTCAGAGAAGTGAAACACTATCTTGAAACAGGTGAAAAAATCGCTCCTGCTACATTTCAAGAACGCGTCGACACCGCACGTCGACACCTGGAAATGGCCATAGATTGGAAAGGTGAAAAGTTAGGTGTTTTTGAAACACGTCGCCATTACACCACCTATTTTAAAGGCATACCGCATTTTAAAGAATACCGTATGAAGATGGTGACTTCAGATGCTGCTGCCGACGTTTTTAAAACCTTCGATGAAGTCGAAGAAAAGTTCGGTGATTTTAATTTTACACAAGCTTAATTTATAAAAGCTTTTTAACCCGAGCTGCGGCAATTCGAGAGGCTAAAGCACCGAGAATTGTGATGGTCAGGATGACAATGATAAAGTTATGCCACTCTATCTTGACTGGATAAGGCAAACGCTCGGTGAACATGATAAAGCTAAATTTCAGCTGGAGTAGCACAAGAATAAAGCCCAATGCGAGTCCGATAAATCCGCCTAAAATACTCATTAAACTGCCTTGAAAAAAGAAAATAGAAACAATTTGTTTTTTTGTGGCGCCGATATTTTTCAATAAATAAAGATCGTGACGCTTGTCTAAAATTGCCATGGTGATGGACCCAATCACATTAAAAAGTGCGATAATCAACACCAGTGTAAAGATGAGGTAAACCGCTAAATTCTCTGTGTTGAGCATTTTGTATAAACTATCGTTGAGAGCAATCCGGTCTTTCACCACAACATCTTCTGGAATGATCTCTTGGAGAGAGGCGCTGATGTTTTTAACCTCAGCATCTTTGTTGAGCTTCAACTCCAATGCTGTAATTTGGTTCGCCTTGAAAGTGAGGAGCTCGTGGGCAATTCCTATATCACCAATCACATAATTTTGATCGAGTTCATCATTGACGCTAAAGACGCCAACAACACTTGTACTCGCTTTTTCGAAGGCATTTGAAATGTCAAGAATCTGACCTTTACCTGGTTTGGGCACATAGATATTCAGCAAGCCTGAGTAATCTTTAATGCCAACAGACAAATCCCTTTGTAGCCTGGATCCCATCACAACTTGGTATAAGCCTTTGCCATACCATTCGCCGTAAACGAGCTGGCGATCCAATTGATTTGTCTTCAAAAAGTTAGAGTCAACAGCCTTAAAAATGGCGGGGGCACTTTTGTCTTTAAATTGCAAAAGTACTTTTTCCTCAATGACTTGAGAGGCTTTTTCAATCCCAGGAATTTTCAACACTTCAGCGTATTGGGTATCAGTCAAGGTCAGTGTTTTGCCTTCAGCTGCCAAGACTTTTAAATCAGGATCGTAGGCATTTGTAAAAGAAAGACTAAAATCCTTCAAGCCCGAAAAAACGGATAAAACTACAAAAAGCGCAAAGGTGGCTGCAACAACACCCAAAGCGGCAATAATGCTGATGATATTGATGGCATTATTATCACTTTTTGAAAACAAATAACGCTTGGCGATGTAGAGCGAAAATCTCACTTTTTCTTACGCTTCTCTAATAAATCAGGATCATTGATCGGGTTCTCTTTTCCTTTAAATGCATTTTCAAGGTCGTTGATATACTCAATTGAGTCATCGTGAAACAATAATAAATCAGGCATACGACGCAATTGATGTTTTGTACGTTGCGCAATTTCATGTTTAATTTTGGTGCGATATTCCTGAATATCTACCAAAACGGCCTCAGCTTTTTCACTCGGGAAAACACTTAAATAGGCTTTTGCTTGTAATAAATCAGGGGTAACGCGAACCTTGGTCACTGAGATAATGATATTATCAGCGCCAGCATTCTTGAGTGTCAGGCGAATGACGTCAGCCAAATCTTTTTGAATCAGGCCTGATATTTTTTTCTGTCTGTTTGTCTCTTCCATAGTGCAAAGGTAATCGAAGTATTTATACTTTTGTCATATACAAAAAACGATTTCTTATGAAAAAGATTGAACACATCGGTATTGCAGTTAAAAATTTAGAAGATGCTGCCCACACTTATGAAGTTTTAATGCAGGAAAAGCCTTACAAAGAAGAAGCCGTTGAAAGTGAAGGCGTTGCCACTTTATTTTTTAAATCTGGTGAGAGTAAAATTGAACTTTTAGCAGCCACCTCAGAAGACAGTCCGATTGCTAAATACATTGCCAAAAAAGGAGAAGGTGTGCATCACATCGCTTTTGCAGTTGATGACATCAACGCTGAAATAGAACGCTTAGAAAAAGAAGGTTATCAATTGATTAACAAAACCCCTAAGCCAGGTGCTGACAATAAACTGATTGCCTTTTTACATCCAAAATCCAACCACGGTGTTTTGGTCGAGTTATGCCAAGAGTGCGCCTAAAACGCAGCATAAAGTTAAATTTGTTTTGGTTGGTAATTAACTAATGCTTATTTTTGCACTCTTTAAAAGTCAGCGTTCACGCGACTTGGTCCTATAACTCAGCTGGTTAGAGTATTTGACTCATAATCAAAAAGTCCCTGGTTCGAGCCCAGGTGGGACCACATAAAAACCCCTGAAGTATCTAACTGTCAGGGGTTTATTTTTTACAGGAGGCAAAATAGGAGGCAGTGAAGCACAAGTAAAATAATCTTTTTTGACACCTGTTTTCGGGCAAATAAGACCTCATTGTTATAATCTTCCTATTTGATTTTTTTCAAATTGGAAAGAGAATATTTTAAAGAGACGACTTTAAGCCTTGGTTTAATGATTTTGAAAAGAAAAGATTCCAGGATCAACTAAAACTATTGGATTAAATGAACTCACACTCGTGTATAATTGTATAAAGATCTACTTCTATTCATTAACAAAACATATCAAGCCATAAATCGCTCTAATTTCATTTTCCACTTTTTCCAGTCAGGCATTTCTTTACTTTGTAAAGCAAAAAAAGCTTTGGTGTGATTGCGGTGTACCAAGTGGCACAGCTCGTGAATGATGACATACTCTATACACGCAGGTGGAGCTTTGATGAGTTCTGGGTTTAGTATGATATTTCCTTTTGTGCTACAGCTTCCCCAACGCAATTTCATCTGTTGGATGTAAAGCTCTTTAGGCTCGACCTTATATGCTTTAAATCGTTCAATTAATGGCGCTGCATATTCGGCAAACTTTATTTTGGCACGTTCACGATACCATTTGTCTAGAAGCTTCTCAATATGTTTCGGTGACTTATTTTTTGTCTCAACCATCAAATATCTTCCTCTGTAAAAAACCTCCTCTGCCTTGCCTTCTTCTATTTTTAAGAGATATTGCCTGCCCAGATAGTAATGCGATTCCCCAGATTTATATAAATACGATCTGTTCCTGGGCTCAAAGGCCAGGAAATATCGCTTTTGCTCTAATATCCAAGAAGCACGCTTTTCTACTCTCTCAAATATTTTATCACGACTTGCATCCATAGGGGCTTTAACCTGTACTGACAAGTCGGGATTGACGGTAATACCCAAAGTTTTACGTTCGGTATAGGTCAACTCAAACTCTATAATTTGACTTCCGTATGTTAACTTTTCTTTTTCCAATGGTTTTGTTTTTATTCCGGGCATCGGACATCGTCATCGGACGCTGAGGCACTCGAAGCGTCTTTTCGTAAATCTCGATACGCAATGGCCAATTTTGACAACAATTCTGGCGTGCCATTTATCAATGCTTCTTTCTTTTTTCTACTCCATCCTTGGATTTGTTTTTCTCTATAAAATGCTTCATCTATCCTATTATACTCTTCATAATAAATCAGTTTCACGGGCAGTCGTTTTTTAGTGTGATTTGCACCTGCTCCATTTTGATGTTGTTCTAATCGCAAATCCAAGTTTTTAGTACTGCCCGTATAATAACTTCCATCGGAACAAAGTAAAATGTAGGTGTAGCCTTTCATAGATGTTTGTTTTAATTAGTATGTCGGGCTTCGAGAGCCTCAGCCCTCGGGTCTTAGCACTCGAAGGGTGGACCCTGAGGCACTCGAGGGTGGACCCTGAGGCACTCGAAGGGTCATTCCCTTGCTTTTGCAGTTGACACAATTTTTTCCGCGATTTCATCGATTTCACTAAAATTGATTTTCACCTCTATTTTATCGCCTATTTCATCATAGATATAATCGCCGATATTTAAAACCATCTTCTTTAAAACATCTTGGTTATTCCGCCAGTTGACCACCTTTCTTGCTTCAATGATTTCCTGGGTTTGCAATGAAGCTTCAACAAGCAGGTTTTCATAATCAGAAGTGCTCACATCTTTGTCTTTATAAAAACTTTGTACGATGCCGTAGTACGCACTAGCTGTAGGATTGTGCCGTATTTTTTCAGGAATTTCACTATCGGTTCTCGTCAATACTTTCTCACGATAATCCTTTATGCGGTTAAGGTATTCCAACTCTGAAATACGTTCATCATAAAAGTCATTAATCGCCTGCTGAATCATCTGTGAAAACTTTTTGTAGAATACTGGATCTTCATCCATTTTCTCACTGATATGTTTTGATGTTCGCGAAGCAATTTTATCAGCCTTTGCAGCTTCTCCTACTGTTTTCTCTACTTCTTTCTGAAAGGCTTCTTCATCAAAAATATTAACCAATTCTGTCAGTTGTTCTACACCTTGCGTGGCGATATGCTGATCGATAAGCTTTTGAATTTGCCCTTCGTATTGTTTGTAATCTACTTTATCGGAGAAGCGCTGCGCTACGGCTGTACGTAAATTCATAAAGAATTTTAAGTCTGACTTGTACTTATTAATTCTCTTTTCGTTGGTCTTATTATGAAATTCAATAGAGGATAGCGCCAATTTTAAAATACGTGCATAATTCGCCAATCGTTTATAAAAATCATCGCGAATGTCTTTTTCACGGAGTGTTTGTTGGTAAAGCTCTAAATCGTCTTTGTTTTTTATCTGTTTGAAAATGTCGAGCAGCTCCTGATGAGCAGGATCTAAACTTTCAACTTCATCTTGAATACTCGTCAGCGTTCCTTCCAAATCCTTTTCGTCAAATTCCTCCATATCGGAATAGGTCAACAAAGCATCATCTAATTCCTCTACTACGCCTGCGTAATCGACAATATAACCATAGTCTTTATCTGGAAATAAACGGTTGACACGTGCAATGGCTTGTAAGAGTGTATGCCCACGCAGCTTTCGTGTGAGATATAAAACCGTGTTTCTCGGGGCATCAAAACCGGTGAGCAGCTTATCGACCACGATGATGATTTCCGGATGTGCTTCGTGTTTAAAATGAGAAATCGTGTTCTCCTCATATTTCTTAGCATTGGCGTGTTGATCCATCATTGCCGACCAAAACTTCTTTACATCTTCAGATGTACTTGTATAAGCTGATTCTTCACCTTCCCTGTCATCGGGTGCCGAAATAACCAGTGCCACACTTACTTTTCCTATTTGCTTGAGATAGTTATAATATTTAACTGCCGTTCGTTTGGTGCTGCAAATTAATTGCCCTTTTAATCCTGTCCCTTGAAAGTTTTCTTGATAATGTCTGGTAATATCCCAGGCAATGGCATAAATATTTTGGTCGGCATCGGCAATTTGACTGCGCTGTGAGAACTTCTTCTTTAAATCGGCACGTTCGTAATCGCTTAGATCTTCGGCCACCATCTGGAAGTAATTATCAATCACTTTTTTATTGACTTCTTGTGCTGTTGACCGCCCTTCATAGACTAAAGGTAAAACGGCGCCATCTACTACTGCTTGTTTGACCGTATATTGATCGATCATTGTTCCAAATCTTCGCATCGTACTTTTATCCTTTTTAAACAGCGGTGTCCCTGTAAAAGCAATATAACACGCATTCGGCATCGTTTTCTGCATATTGATATTGAAAGTTCCGTGTTGTGTTCGGTGACCTTCATCGACCAAGACAAAAATATTATTCCCCTCTAAGGGTTCTTTAATACGCTTAATAGCACTTTCGAATTTATTAATAATCGTAGTGATGACTGCATCGGTGTTGCTTTCAAGTATTTCTACCAAACTCTTCCCCGATTTCGCATTCAAAACTTCCAAACCTATATTCCGAAAGGTGCTCGTTATTTGTTTGTCTAAATCTGTTCGGTCGGTCACCAAAATGATTTTCGGGTTTTTAATGGTTTCATCTCTGGCTATCGCTTCTGCCATCAATCCCATTGTGAGCGACTTGCCACTTCCTTGCGTATGCCATATCACACCGCCTGGGCGCGGGTTGGAATGCAAGCCTGTCACTTGTTTCATCGCATTCTTCACGGCAAAATACTGTTGGTAACGTGCAATTTTCTTCACTCCTTTATCGTAAAGAATGAAGTTACTCACCAGGTCTAAAAGTCGCATAGGACTTGCTACTGAAAGAAGAAGAATATCTTGCTGCGTCAGTGCAAAGGCTTTGGTTAATTTGTTTGAAATGAGTTGCGCTTGTTCTTTGTTAAAATACTGAGAAGATTGGCGTTGCGCCATTATCTTCTTTCTTGTTTCCTCAGCAAGAACCTTGTTTTTTACGGCTTCAACCTTTTCTGTTTCTATTTCCTTTTCTTTCCAATCACTCCAAAAATTCTCTGGGGTACCGTTGGTTCCGTACTTGGCTTCATTTACGGCACAACTCAATAAGGTTTGTGCGTAGAAATATAACTTACGAATACGGTCTTCTTGCTGATTGCGAGAATGCTGAGATATGGCTTGTTTGATTGGATCGTCCATATCTTCTCGTTTATTCTCGATAACGGAAAGCGGAATCCCGTTGACAAACAAGACGATATCTGGTCGCAATTCTGTTTTTCCATCTGTTGTCGCCACACGAAACTCCTCTGCCAAATGAAATACATTATTTTCGGGATGTTTCCAGTCGATGTATTGTAAAGTATATTCCCGTCTATTGCCTTCTATGGTTTGATCTAAGGTTGTCCCCAAGGTTAAAAGTTCGTAGATATGCGCTGAAGCAGTTAAATAACCTTGCTCCAAAGGAATTTCTTTTAAGCGTAAGACGGCTTCGTCTATATTGCTTTGGGTAAATTTTTCGGTGTGCGTAGAAGAAACGCGGATTTCATTAAACTTCGCCAACTGCTCCTTTAAGATAGGCTCTAAGAGTACATTACTCGTCCTATCATACCGTTGTGCCATCACTTCTTCTTGTGACAGATATTGATACCCTAAATTAATCAACGTGCGTAACGCTGGGAGTTGGGAACTGTAGTCTTCTTGGAAAATCATTCTTTAA
>JAKDUG010000279.1 GCA_030457805.1 Psychroflexus sp. | reverse complement strand
AATCACTAGCAAACGAATTAGGCCAATACGGTATTACGGTCAACAATGTTTTACCCGGCTTTACCGCAACTGAGCGCTTGGATGGCATCATTAAAAACAAGGCCGAAAAGAATCAAAAGTCTGAAGAGGAAACGGCAGAAATGATGAAATCAATGGTTCCTGCACGTCGCTTCGCTAAACCTGAAGAAATTGCTCAGGGCGCTGTATTTCTAGCTTCTGAAGCTGCTAGTTATATCAATGGTATCAACCTTCCTGTCGATGGAGGCCGTACAAAATCGCTTTAATTTAACCACTCTCTAATTTTCACTCAAATGTCACGCAAACTTCGTATTAATGGTCACTCGCACTTGCTTCCTTATCCAGAGGAAATTCCTGATTTTATGCGGGAAAAAGAAATTTTCTGGATTGATTCCGATAAGAAATTTATGTTACAGAAAGATTGGAAACGCCCTGTGACAGACTCGAGCTTTTTTCTCAATGAAAAGCTTGAATGGATGGAGCGTTATAAAATTGATCATGCTGTTGTCTTGAATTTATCACAACTTTACGGCAATGGCCTACGCATTGAAGAAATGAAGAAAGCCTTGCGCTTTCAAAATGATTTTAATGCAAAAGTGCAAAGTCAGCATCCCAATAAATTCACTTGTGGATTCGTTGTTCACCCAGGTTACGTCAAAAGTGCCTTGTGGGAAATCGAACGTTGCGTAGAAGAATTAGGTCTTCGTTTGCTATGCCTACCCACACATTATATGGACAGCGTTGGCGCTTGGCGATGTATTTTTGACAAAGAGAATGAACCTATCTTTGAGATGGCGAGCAAATACAATCTCGCTGTAGAGATTCACCCGTATGACGGTGAGAAGTTTATTAAATTAGAAAACACGGCTTGGCGTTTTCACCTGGTGTGGATGTTAGCGCAATGTGCCGATGCTTATCACTTCCTGACACTTAATGGCTACCCAGATAAATACCCAAATATGCGTGTTTGTTTTGCCCATGGCGGACAATTAGCGCAAATTAATCTAGGCCGTCGCATCCAAGGTTTTGATGGCAGGTCTGATTTATTTGAAGGAAAAACACACCCAAGAAAATCCGTTGGACATAAAAATATATTTTTCGACACTTTGGTTCACGATACACGTTCCCTCAAACTTTTATTAGAGAATCAAAAAAGCAAGCAGATCATCGCAGGTCTTGATGATCCTTATCCTTTGGGAGAGATGGAAAGTGAACCTCAGTCTTCATATCCAGGAAAAATATTAGATTTGGCTTTAGAAGAAAAAATTATCACCTCAACTGAAAAAGATGAAATTTGGGAAGACAATGTACTCCAATGGCTTTTTGGTGATGATGAAAAAGCAAAAAAAGAACTTATTAATAAAATTTTGAGCTAATGGATTTCTTAGACGATGACCTTCTTGATTATGTCACTTCTCATTCTGAAGATGAGCCTCAACTTTTAAAAGAATTAAACAGAGAAACTTGGCAGAAAGTCTTACAACCCAGAATGCTAAGCGGTCATTATCAAGGTCGTTTACTCAGTTTAATTTCTAAATTATGTCAGCCCAAATCAATTCTCGAAATTGGAACTTACACTGGTTATTCAGCATTGAGTTTAGCTGAAGGTTTGGCTAAAGATGGCGTTTTGCATACGATTGATAGAAATGAAGAATTACACGATTTACAACGTAAGTATTTTGATAAAAGTGATTTTTCAGATCAAATAAAGCAATACGTTGGCGATGCCAAAAAAGTGATTCCTAAAATATCTGGAAACTTTGACTTGGTTTTCATCGATGCAGATAAAAGTTCATATCCAAAGTATTTTGAACTCATCGTTGATAGTTTAAATTCAGGAGGCCTCATTTTATCAGACAATGTTTTGTGGAGCGGTAAAGTGATTGAAAAACTTGATCCAAAAGATAAAGACACAAAAGCTTTACTTGAATACAATAAAATTTTAAAAGATGACAAACGCGTAGAAACAGTTATTTTGCCAATTCGTGATGGCTT
>JAKDUG010000053.1 GCA_030457805.1 Psychroflexus sp. | reverse complement strand
CATCTCCAATTATTTCATTAAAAGTTATATTTGGTTGAGTTTTTAAAAAACTTATAACATGGCAATTAAAGGATCACTAATTAAGAATATTATTAATGTTACAGATCGTATTTCAACTGAAAGCAATCCTGTAGAAGAGCAAGAAAAAGTCTTAAGAGAACTTTTAGAAAAAGCCAAGGATACCGCTTTTGGTAAATATTATGGCTTTACAAAAATTCTAGAAAGTGATCATATTAAAAAGACTTATAGTAAGAAAGTTCCTTATTTTGATTACAATCAAATGAACACAAAATGGTGGCATCGACTTCATGAAGGTGAAGAAGATATCAGTTGGCCAGGATCCCCTTTTTACTATGCAATAAGTTCAGGAACAACAGGAAAAACCAGCAAAAAAATCCCGATCACTGAAGACATGTTAGATGCGATTAAATTAGCAGGAATAAAGCAAGTGACTGCTTTGGCAAATTTTGATTTACCTTCAGACTTTTTTGAGAAAGAAATCATGATGTTAGGAAGCTCTACGAATCTCGACAATAAAGGCGATCATTTGGAAGGTGAAATTAGTGGAATCAGTGCAAGCAATATTCCTTTTTGGTTTAGAGGCTATTACAAACCAGGTGAAGAAATTGCTAAAATTGAAGATTGGGATGAACGCGTCAAACATATTGCTGAGAATGCGAAAAAATGGGATATTGGTGCGCTAAGCGGAATCCCTTCTTGGATGGAGCTAATGCTAAAAGAAGTTATCAATTATCATCAAGTTGACACCATACATGATATTTGGCCAAATTTGCAAGTTTACACTTCAGGAGGCGTCGCTTTTAAGCCCTATGAGAAAAGTTTTAACGCATTATTAAAACACCCGATCACGGTCATTGATACTTATTTGGCCTCGGAGGGTTTTATCGCCTGCCAAACTCGACCAGAAACATCCGCGATGCAGCTGATTACAGACAATGGAATTTACTTTGAGTTTGTCCCATTTGAACCCCAATACATTCAACAAGACGGCTCAATTACTGAAAAAGCGCCAGTTGTTAGTTTTGCTGATGTTGAAGAAGGAAAGGATTATGTTTTATTGATGAGTACCGTTTCGGGGGCATGGCGATACCTCATTGGTGACACCATCGCTTTTACTGATAAAAAGCGTGCTGAAATAAAAATCACAGGGCGAACAAAGTTTTTTTTAAATGTTGTCGGCTCCCAACTTTCTGTCAATAAAATGAATGATGCCATTCAAGAATTAGAAAATAAATTTGATATTAAATTACCAGAATTTACAGTTTCTGCTGTGAAAATTGATAATAAGTTTTATCACATTTGGCACTTAGGCTCAACTGATACATCAGATATTAATGTGGAAGATCTGGCAAGTGCACTTGACGATATTTTAAAAGAAGCTAATAAAAACTATAGAGTTGCACGTTCAAAAGCACTCAAAGGTATCAAGGTCAAATTGCTGCCCCTGACTATTTTTCATGAATGGTGTAGCGCTAACAAAAAGAAAGGTGGACAAGTGAAAATGGAAAAAGTGATGAATGAAGAGAAATACAGTGAATTTGACGCTTTTATTAAAAAGCAATTGTCTTAATTATCAAGCTCAATTTTCTTGAATTTCTTTTTCTACTTTCTCTTCAACTTCTTTTGGATGCAAAGTGTTGACTAACTCCATAATTTCTTCAGGCGACATATAAAGGCGTTTGATTCTCGCTTTATATTCTGGGCTGATACTCGTGTTATTAAGAATGAAATTTTTGGTTTCTAAAATATATTTATACATGCCGTGCTCCACAGCAAATGTATCTGCCGCTCTTTCAACTTCTTTAATATGTGCATTAGAAAATAAATATTTTAATCCAAAAATAAACATATCAAATTTACCTCTATTTCTGTAATCCATCACATGACCTAACTCATGGCCAATCCAGCCAATCATAATGTCATCATCAACATCAATAACTTTAAACGCTTCACCTTCAATATGAAATTTTTCACTAATCAAGATGACGTAACTTCTATTTTTTCTAGATTTCAAAAAACTTGCAAACTTTGGTTGTGCTTGCATTGTTGATTTTTTAATATCTTTTTTAAACTTAAAAGTGATGGGCGTGTCTTTTAGCTCTGGGTAATATGTTAAAGCTTTTTCGACTTGTGGTTTTATGACTGAAGGAATGATTTTGTTTGTAAAATTCATAAAATGTTAATTACTTTTAATCCTCTAAGTTAATCCATCTACAGAAAAAGCATATTAAAAGACTCACAAATTTGGAGATAGATGATTATAAATCAAAATGCTTTGTTACGGTTTAAAAAATCTATTTTTCTCAACGCCTATATCCCTAGCATTTTTTTTAATGGCGTATAAGCATCGCGGCTAATCGGAATTCGTTTTCCAGAACGGAGAATCGCTATGTATTTATTTTTTTCAAAAGACTCAATTTTTGTCAACGCATCAATATTCACAATAAAGGAGCGGTGAACCCTGATGAACTGTCTAGAGTTCAGGGTTTCCTCAAAATATTTCATCGTTTTATTTTTCAAATGTGTTTTCCCTTTGTGGCGAATTTTTACATAATCGCCGTAGGCTTCGATAGTTTCCACTTCACTTGTTGGGATAATCTGGATTTTCATACCGTCTTTAATCATAATCCGCAAATGTTCTTCGGGTTGTTTATGCAGCGACTCTTTAATTTTGGCTTTATCATTCATTTGAAAACTAGACTTGTTCAACCATTTTTGGACAGCCTGATCTAAACGCTCCTTAGAAAAAGGTTTCAATAAATAATCCAAAGCATTGGTTTCAAAAGCTTTTAAGGCATATGTATCATAAGCAGTAGTAAAAATCACTGCTGGCTCTTCTTGAATGATTTCAAGAAGCTCAAAACCATTAATCTTGGGCATCTGAATATCCAAGAACAACAGATCAGGCTGGAATTCAGCAATCGCTTTTGCAGCTTCAAAACCATCGTGACATTCCGCAACAATCTCTAAATTTGGGTAGTTTTCTAAATACTCCTCGATAATACTGCAAGCCAAAGGCTCATCATCGACCAGAATTATTCTCTTTTTCATTGTGGTATTTTTAAAGTGACTTCAAAAATTTCATTTTGCTTACGAATCTGCAAGAGGCCATTTTGTTTATATAAAAATTTCAATTTTCGCTCAATTGATTCAAGTCCAAAGCCAGTTCCTTTTTGGGTGCTCACATCATTGTCATCATAAGGGTTTTGTACCTCGATAAACAAATGCGACGCATGACATCTGGTATTTATACGAATATAAATTTGATCGGTTTTACTGTTCAACCCATATTTAATAGCATTTTCAATCAGCGGTTGCAAAATCAACGCGGGCAATTGTGCTTGCCTACAATCTCCCTCTTGCTCTATTGCAACAGAAAGCCGATTTCCAAAACGCACCTTCTCGATGGCCATATACAAATTGAGACAATCAATTTCTTCAGCGAGATAAGCAAAATCGGTCTCTCCTTTTCGCAAAGTCATCCTCAGGAATTCTGAAAGATTAAGTAACATCTCCCGTGCCTTTTCTGGTCTTTTTTTGAGCAAAGCACTAATAGAATTTAGGCTATTAAACAAAAAATGAGGTTGAAACTGTTGCTGTAGATTATTAATTTCAGCTTTGGTCAACTGACGTTCCTTCTCCACGAGCCGATCAAAGGCCTGCGCTTGTTCTTTGACATGTTCGTCAATCCAAAATAAGTTAACAATCACCAATAGAATAAGAAAAACAACAAACCAGCGGATGTAAAACAATGTGCCCAACAAGTCCCGATAGACATCATCACCTGCAGCAATTCCATCGCCATATCCCTGAACAAGAAAGGAAATCAGCAGGCTAAAAACGGTGATAACACCGATGTAAACCATATTAATGGCAGAACGGCTGTGATAAAAAACATGCAAACGTTGAAGAATAAATATAAAAAATAGCAAGCAGAAGTAATTCCCCATGGCATCAGAAACTGCCGCACGAGGACTCACGTCAATATGGAGTAATAAAAAATAATGTCCCACACCCACGACCAATAAGGCCAATACGATCCAGGTCATTCTATTTTGTAAAATTTTCTGCATGAAATTAATCGTAATTATTGATTTCGATTCCTCCGAAAACACAAATTCCTTTTAATATCAAAACTTTGGGTTCTTCTGCTGTATCAGCGAGCACAGTCGCTCTTTTGTCCTCAAATCCACCAAAAATAGTGGTCACATCTGATTTCACTTTCCAGTCAGCAGGAAGCGTTAAAGTTGAGCCTCCAAAAACACAAGTAATATCAATAACAGCTTTATCTTTAAAATCGACCCGCATAAGATTGATTTTCGAACCGCCAAAAACATGTGTTAGTGAGCCTCCCTTAAAATTTTTACTGACAACCTTTTTTGTTACACCTCCAAAAAAAGTCTCGGCACTAACAAAATCATCGGCATCTAAATCTTTGAAAGAAGTATTACTGCTGTATTTATTTTTTGAATCTAAAATAGTGTTCTTGGCTAAGATTAATATGCCCACACCAATAATAACAATGGGCCACAGAAAATCTGAATTGATCCACACAAAACCTGACGTCTTTAAAATAAAGACCAAACCTAGAAACATCATAATATATCCGGCTGTGTTTTTAAAATTGTGCTTGATTAAAATCACAAATCCGGCAGCTACTAGCAGCATTCTCCAGGACAAGAGCCAGTGTGGAATATAAATCCCCGTTTGTCTTAACAAAACGAGAATTCCAGTCGCGATGACCAAAATACCAATCGTTATTTTAGAAAGGCGTCTATGCTTTTGCCAATCTTCTTTTTCAACATTTACGTCAGTTTTTGTTTTAAACTCTTCTTTATTAGCCATAATTCTGATTTTATATCAAATTTAAGCGTCTTCACCCTGAGTCAAAACTTGTTTTCGATGAAGTGTAGCTATAATTCGACGAACGATAAATTTGAGGATTAAAGACTTTATAAATCACATTAACAGACACTTCAAACCTTTTACTACCTCAATTAATGGACAACAATGTGTCCGGACATTAAGCTATATTATCCTTCAACTTTTAAAGAGATATCATCTTTTTTGTCTAAATAAATTGAGCTCAAAATTTGAGCAACTCCCCTACTGCATTCATGACTGCCGCAATCCGCACCGCTGACTGAATACCCTCGGCGCTCACTTCCATTCGGCGTAAACTGAGTTCGTGAAAGTCAATGCAGGCCTTGCAATTGTTGATAGCCGAAACCCCAAGCGCTGCCAATTCGAAAGTGCTTTGATCAAGACCTGATTTATTTTCGGCTGTTCGGCGTAATTTGGACGGCATGCGTTTGTATTCCTGATTATCAGCCACATGGAGAAAACGGTAATACACATTGGTCATGCTCATAATCGCATGCGCAGTTTTGGCGCCTTTTAGCTCTGCTTCGGAAAGGTTTTTTTTAGCCAATTCTTCTATCGCTTCAAACAATTTGTCAGAATGACTTGCCATAGCTGCTGCGAGAGCCACCGCTGCGATTTCTTTCTCAGTCAATCCTGGCGCTCCTTCCGTATGCAACACCTGAGTGAAATTGTGTTTTATATCGTAGGCATACGTAGGAAGTGACTCTTTTATCTCATCTATTTTCATATCTCTATTTTTTGAGCTTTTCAGTCTATAAAAATAGGAAAATCTTCTTGCTTTATCTGTATGGCCTCTAAAAAGTAATTATCTTGCGCTTCTTAATTATCCCGTCACAAATGGAACACGTGGTTCGAAATTCTCCCACGTTAAAAAACTAAGAAACGTTTTATGCCCACGATAAAAAAACAACGGCTTGCATTATTATTGGCCATATTCCACATTCTCGTTATTGCGTCAAGCAATTATTTAGTACAGTTTCCTATCTCTATTTTCGGATTCAAAGCCACCTGGGGCGCTTTTACTTTTCCGTTTATCTTTTTGGCTACAGACCTCACAGTACGCTTTTTTGGGGCGAAATTAGGGCGACGGATTATTTTTTATGCCATGCTTCCGGCATTGATCGTTTCCTACCTCATCACTGTCGGCTTTAGAAATGGCCAATGGCTAGGGTTTGATGTGTTTTTAGGCTTCGATCTTTTTGTGGCACGCATTGCCATCGCTAGTTTTTCGGCCTATGTGGTCGGACAAATTTTAGACATCTTTGTGTTCAATAAACTTCGACAACACAAACAGTGGTGGCACGCCCCCTTGGCCTCGGCTATTTTCGGAAATCTGATGGACACCTTTACCTTTTTTACCATTGCATTTTATAAAACTTCAGACACTTACCTCGCTGAAAACTTGGTTGAAATTGCCACTGTCGATTATATTTTCAAAATGATAATCAACGCCTTCTTCTTCCTTCCGCTTTACAAAGTTATTTTAGATCGGATTTTGAGAAAAATTTAAAACAGACAATTGCGTGCATCAGTTCTATTACTTTCGTTAAATAATAGCAAGACAAAAGATTGATGATGGAAACAACACTTCTTCAAAAAGGATTTCGAATTTTATTAGGATCAGCGATGACTTACGCAGGAATAGGTCATTTGAGCTTTCAAAGAAATGAATTCCTGGCACAAGTCCCACGGTGGCTTCCGAGTGATCCAATATTCATGGATTTTGTAGTTTTGTCTTCGGGAATTATCGAAATTATTCTCGGACTCAGCTTGATTTTTGCGGGGAAACACAAAGTGAAAGCCGGCATAGCACTCGCTATTTTCTACGTTCTTATCTTTCCTGGCAATATTTCCCAATACACCAACGGCTTAGATGGATTTGGTTTAGATACAGATAGCAAACGCTTTATAAGATTACTTTTTCAGCCGATTTTAATTCTCTGTGCATTGTGGTGTACCGGCGCCCTAAAGTATTTCTTGAATGTCAAGAATAAAAAACGCAATTGACACTGAATTGTCACAATTTAGAAGTCACATGTGACATGGAGAAATCATTTTTATAACGGCCGACAAAGGTGAAAGTATCTGTTTAGCCAACCAATTCCCAGTAAGTCTCGCTCAGTAATTTGACAGCTCCTTCCATTTCCTGCTCATTAAGATGTGCAAAACCCAGTCTTAAAGCCGTTATCCTGTGGTTTTGATAAAGACAAAGACTCGGAATCAGGAGTCCTTTTGCTTTTGCTTTTGCTTGTAAACGTGTCAATGAAAAGGAATCTTCAAACTGAATCCAAAAAGCCAAACCCGCGTCTGGAATCCTAAACTTAATTCGATTTTCAAAGTGTTTATTGAGTAAGCTGGCAAAGAGTGCTTTTCGCTCGGCAATCACTTTCTGTGACTTTCTGCGGTATCGATGAATGTCGCCTTGGTGAATCATTTCCCCCAAAGCTTTTTCCATCATCACATCTGGTTTTCCGAAGACATTCAAGTATTTTTCGCCTTCTTGCAAAAGATCTTTTGGCGCAATTATAAAATTCATTTGAAAACCGAGATTCAAAAACCCTCCAAAAGTCCCCAAATAGATGACACGATTTCCGCCGTTTTTTCTAAACAAAGAGTCCTTTTTATTTTTGACCAATGAAAACTCAAAATCCGTATCATTCTCAATTACAATGAAATCGTACTGTTCTGCCAAAGCTAACAATTGCATTTTTCGTTTTTCAGAAAGACCAACCGTTGTGGGATATTGGCATTTGGTGTTGATATAAACGAAGCGTATATCGCCGGGTTTAAAATGGTTCTGAATATAATCGATATCCATCCCATCAGCATCCACAGGAATCGTTTTCATCTGGGCACCCGCTTGATTGAAAATCATATTGGGCAAAAAGTAGCTCAACTCTTCTACCAAAACCAGGTCGTCTGTATTGATCAATAAACGCGATAAGATTGAATGTACCTGCTCCAGGCCGGCAACAGGCAATAAAAAATTTCTGGAAAGATGAAATCCTCTGGTTAGATTTAGGTAATAACTCAACTGATCTCTAAAAAACAAATCCCCATCTGTGGTATTTGGTAATGCACCAACTTGTTTTTTTCTCTTCAACACTGAACTATAAAAACGAACCAATTCCTCTGATTTGATCAGCCGATCATCTGGGGTGCCATCTGTAAAATTAGAATTGCCATGTTTTTCTTCTAAAGGCGTATCCAGAATAAATTCTTTTCTAAAATGAAATGGCGCCATTTCTGGCGGGTGCTGAAAGGCTTTATTTTTTTTGGCTTGTGCTGAAGAGTGTTCTGGGTTTTGCACAAAAACACCAATACTGGGACGCGTTTTCACCCAGCCTTGCGCCTGCAATTCATCTAAGGCAGCGACAATTGTTTTTCTGTGAACATTTAGCTCTTCAGCGATTTTCCTACTGCCAGGGAGTTGGTCGTCCTCTTCTAAAAGGTTGCTTTTAACCGCGTTGATAAACTGATAGACAATTTGCATATAGACTGCCTCATTTTTGCGACGATCTATTTTCACAAAGGATTGAAAAGGAATTTGAACCGGACTATTCATTATTTATATTTCGGACTATCAAAACTACTGTTTTTATCTAAATATTTGCAGCTCATTTTCAAATACGACGCTTAAATAATATTTATGAAAAAAACACTCGTCACTTTAGGACTCATAGCTGCGATCCCTAGTCTTGCACAGCAGAAAGATACACTTCGGACTCCAAAAACCCTAAGTCATGCATTAGAGGAAGTCATCATTCAGGGGAACCGACTGGAAACCCCTTTTAATAAAGCCACTCGAGATATTCAAGTGATTACGCAAAAGCAAATTGAGGCGCTTCCTGCAAAATCCATTAATGAGGTTTTGTCATTTGTTAGCGGTGTGGATATTCGGCAGCGCGGACCATTCGGAACGCAGACTGATATTTCGATTGATGGGGGAACTGCAGAGCAAACCATCGTACTGATCAACGGCGTCAAGATGATTGATGCGCAAACGGCTCACAATATGATGAATATTCCCGTTCCTTTGAGTGCCATCGATCATATTGAAGTCCTCAGAGGTGCCGCAGCTAGAGTATATGGCATCAATGCCTTGACAGGCGCGATTAATATTGTGACCAAAAAAGAAAAAAAATCTTCTGTATCGGCAGCTATTCAAGGAGGGAGTTCTTTTAAAAACAAAGCCGAAGGTGATGGATCAGGAATTTATGGCGGCGGATCAGCTGAGGTAACAGGCATCTTCGGATCGGAAAAACAAAGTCAGCTTTTTTCGGTAGCCCAGAGCAATTCCAACGGACAACGCTACAATTCGGCTTCGAAAACCACGCGTCTTTTTTATAACGGAATTTACGATTTTGATAGTGATAATAGTATTCAGGCGATGGCAGGCTATGCGCGGAGCCACTTTGGCGCCAACGGTTTTTACGCGGCTCCTGGAGACGTCGATTCGGATGAAATTGTTGAATCTTCGGTCTTTAGTCTTTCTTCAAAACACAAGTTTGGTAATTTTACGATTTCTCCCAGAATCAGTGATCGCTACGGGGAAGATGACTACCGCTTTTATAAGGATGACTTGAGTAAAGGCCGGTCTTTACATTATACAAACGCGCTGATGCTTGAACTGAATACTAGTCTTAAAACAGGGATTGGAACTTTTGGTTTTGGCTGGGAATCGCGACTGGAAAAAATAAATAGCTCGAATATAGGAAAACATCAACGCGATAATCACGGCGCCTATGCGGAGCTAAAAAGCAGTCTGGGCGAAAAAATAAGAGGAACGGTGGGTATTTATGCCAACTACAATACCGATTTTGGCTGGCAGGTATATCCAGGCATAGATTTGGCCTATTTGCTGAATAATCATTGGAAAATTTCGACGAGTATCGGGTCGAGTCAGCGCATCCCATCTTTTTCAGACTTATATCTGGATCAACGTCCGGGAAATGCAGGAAATGAATTCCTTCAACCCGAAAACGCCTGGAGTTACGAAGGTAATGTGCAGTACAATAAAGGAAATTTACAGCTTAAAGCTGGTTATTTTTATCGAACGATTTCCGACTTTATTGATTGGATGAGAGAAGATCCTTCGGAACCATATACCCCGACTAATTTTGGGAAAAACAAAATGCACGGTGTTTATGGAAGAATAGAACAGGATTTTGATCTCGGCGGGCAACATTCCATCGGGTATCAAATGAGTTATAATTATCTGCATCCTTCTCTGGAGACTTCTGCTAAAACGCAATCTAAATATACCTTAGAATCTTTAAAACATCAGTTTATTGCAGGATTTCATTACCGCGTTGACGACTTTTCTTTTCACCTGAAAAACAGATGGCTAAAGCGCGAACTAGCCAATGCCTATGTCGTTGCTGATCTTCGCGTCAATTACCAATTGGAAAATCTCACCTTGTACACAGAAGTCACCAACCTGTTTGATGCAAGGTACAAAGAAGCAGGCGCGGTTCCTATGCCGACACGTTGGTTTGGATTGGGACTGAAATATCAATGGCAACAGCAGTAAGAGTAACTAACGATCTGATCAATTTGAAACCAAAAGATTAATTATTAAAACAGTAATATTATGGGCGATACAAAAAAATGGACACGAGATGAAGTCGTCGCTATTTACAACAAACCTATGATGGAGTTATTGTATGAAGCTGCCAGCATTCATAGGAAACACCACGATCCCAACAAAGTGCAAGTTTCAACTTTGGTCTCTATAAAAACGGGAGGTTGTCCCGAAGATTGTGGTTATTGTCCGCAGGCTGCACGTTATCATACCAATGTTGAAGCAGAGGGTTTGATGAGTGTTGATAAAGTCAAAGCACATGCGCTGCGCGCAAAAGCCAGTGGGAGTTCGAGAATTTGTATGGGAGCTGCATGGCGCAATGTTAAAGATGGGCCGGAATTCGACCAGGTTTTAGAAATGGTGCGTTCCCTCAATAAGTTGGATATTGAAGTGTGCTGCACGTTGGGAATGCTCACCGAAAATCAGGCACAACGACTTTCAGAAGCTGGATTATACGCCTACAATCATAACATCGATTCTTCTGAAGACTATTATAAGGAAATAATATCTACTAGAGGTTACGAAGACCGACTCCAAACAATAGAAAATGTGCGTACAACAAATGTCACAGTTTGTAGCGGCGGCATTATTGGGATGGGCGAAAGCGTAGAAAATCGTGCTGATATGTTGATTACCCTGGCATCTATGACACCTCAGCCTGAATCGGTTCCCATTAATTCTCTTGTTCCTGTTGAAGGCACACCTAAAGAGGAAATGCAGCCGGTCTCCATTTGGGAAATGGTCCGAATGATTGCCACAGCAAGAATTGTATTGCCAGATACACAGGTTCGCTTATCGGCGGGACGAACCAATATGAGCCCAGAAGGGCAAGCTTTATGCTTTTTTGCTGGTGCCAATTCCATATTTGCCGGGGATAAATTACTCACAACGCCCAACCCCGAAATCAATGCAGATATGGAATTATTCAAAGAGTTAGGATTAGTTCCTCAGAAAGCTTTTGAAAAGCATGCACAACCCAAAACAACAGAAGCTGAAGATGCGCAGTATCAAGCCATAGGAGAAAAGCCTAAATGGTCACGCCCAAAACACAAAATTCAAGATAATTTAAAAGCACAATACAAAATAAAAAAGTAAGGGTCTTCTCTCCCATACTTTTTTATTTTGTTATTTTCAATTGTTATTCAATAAAATTAAATAAGGCGTAGGCCAGACTATTGACGGCATCAGTCATTACTTCGAAATC
>JAKDUG010000278.1 GCA_030457805.1 Psychroflexus sp. | reverse complement strand
AATGGTGAATTAAACATCTCAAAACTGAATGATTCAATATTTGAAAAATACAACTATAGCCCTAGCAATCAAACCATCGTGTCTTGTATTTCAAATATAAACTTCAGCTTTATACGTAAAGAAGAAAAGATAATTTTTAAAGAAAATGGTTTTTTTAGATTTTATCCTGATTTTCTTGAATTACTCAATGACCACATCTTTAAAGGTTTTTTATTAGATTCTGTAAACTATTCAATAGAGACTTTTAATCAAAATTTTGACAAATCTTCTTATAAGAATGGGTTGGTGCTCTATAATAAGTATAGCCGTAAAGATGTTTGTAGGTTGTTAAATTGGGAAAATGACATTAGTAGCACTGTATATGGCTACCGAACAAGGAATGGAGTTACTCCTTGTTTTGTGACTTATCACAAATCTGATGATATTGATGATACGATAAATTACAATGACCATTTTATAACCCCTTCGGTATTTGCGTGGGAATCTAGGTCAAATAGAAAACTAAGCAGTCAAGAAATTAAGAATGTAATTAATTCAGAACGGATATTACTTTTCGTAAAAAAAGAAGATGCAGAAGGCACAGATTTCTATTATATGGGAGATGTTTCAATTATTGAAGACTCTATAGAACAAGCTGAAATGCCCGAATCTAAGAAGCCAGTTGTTCATTTTAAATTTCAATTGGAGCAGGCGGTATCAACCGAGTTGTATAACTATATGACAGCTGTAAATGACAAGGAGGTTCCAAAACAAAATATTGAAAAAGAAGTTGTATCGTTAGAAACAGAAGAAAGTCAACCAAAATTTATCATCCCATTCTTTGACTTCTATGCAGCAGCAGGAAGTTTTAGTGAGTTACAAGCTGAAAAGGATTATACCGAGTTGGAAGTTGCAGAAAAATATTCTATAGACAATGATTATTTTGCTTGTAAAGTTATTGGAGAATCGATGAATAAAAGAATTCCAAATGGTTCTACCTGTATTTTTAAAAAATACACAGGAGGATCTAGAAATGGTAAAATAGTGTTAGTAGAAAGTAGAGATATCCACGATCCAGATTTTAATTCTGGTTTTACAGTAAAAACATATTCAAGTCAAAAATCAATAACTGAAGATGACTGGGGACATAAAGAAATTGTTTTAAAACCTAACTCCTATGATGAGAGCTTTAAAGACATTGTTCTAGATGAAGATAATGCAGAAGGAATGAAAGTAATTGGAGAGTTTGTAAATGTTTTGGAATAAACTTGTAGCTCAATTCAATATAACTTTTTATTGACGAATCTGAAAATAGAAAACCGCAAACGGTGTCTCCGGAACTAGATGAAGTAACTTCATTTTCCACCCACAAAAAAAGCTTGCTTTTACATCAAAAGCAAGCCTAAAATATTTGTAATTCTTGGTTGAGTTAGATGCTGAATTTTGCAAAAATTTCTGCTGTAAATTTTATTTTTTCAAACTCGATGTCTAGCATTTCAGGAGCAGCTGATTGGTCAGATGCCATACCACGAAGCTGAACGCCTGATACTTTACCGCTTAAATAATTCTGACGCATCTGTAAATCGGAAACATAAAGTAGAGAACCCACTTTTTGACCCAGTGGTTCTAGCATTGCTTCAGCGTTCCTTTTAGCTTTTAAAACTGCTTTTGCTTTGAGCTGTAAAATAAGGTTTTCCCTATCCGTAAACTCTGTTTTTGTGATATTTACATTTGAGATTTCAGCCTGATCTAGCTTTACTAAAACCTGTCCTGCCGTTTTTGCATCGTGTACAATGAGGTTGTAAGTTTTTGTTTTAAGAACTTTCTGACCTCTTAAAAAGTATCTTTTAAAATCACTGCTGAGGTCAACAAGAGTCAAATCTTTACTGATATCAATATTTAAAGATTCGAGTGCGCGCTTCATGTCTTGTTCTTGCTCTTCAGCGGTTTTCTTTTTCTTTGTATCTTCTTCATCAATCGTAATTTTGATTGTGATTTTATCAGGTGTCACCAAAGTATCCACTTGGGCTTTTGTTTCGAGATAAGGTTGATCCAGAAAGTTTTTTGATTGCCCAAAGCTCGTTAAACTCACGAGACTGATTAA
>JAKDUG010000277.1 GCA_030457805.1 Psychroflexus sp. | reverse complement strand
CTTTCATAAGCTTACACTTTGATTTATGTGGTCAACCTATATCAGGGACGTACATCGGCACAAAAAAGAGACTTGGATAACTTCAAGCCAAGAGATCAGCGTGGCCTCAATATGTTTGAAGAGCCAAAAGATACCACAACAACTTTTGATGGTGTGAAAGTCAGAATTGGCGGAGCATTAGATTTACAATTCCAAGCCATTGATCATGAAAACAGTGGCGCAGTTGAGCTTTATGACATGGGAAGTAACTTTAACCTTGCCACGGCCAACCTAGATATAGATGTTGCCCTATACGACGGGATAAGAATGCACTTAAGAACTTATTTATCATCACGTCACCACCCAGAACCTTATGTAAAAGGTGGGTATTTATTAGTGGATAAACTCGAGTTTATACATGAAGGTTTCTTAGAAGACATCATGAAGAAAGTCACTTTAAAGTTTGGTCACATGGAGATCAACTATGGTGATGCGCACTTCAGAAGATCTGATAACGCCATGACAATGCACAACCCATTTATCGGAAACTATTTGATGGATGCTTTTACAACTGAAGTTGGTATTGAGGCTTACTATCGTGAAAATGGATGGATAGGAATGCTTGGTGTTACAAACGGAAATCTTGATCAAGACGTTGAAAAAACGGATACTGAGCCATCAGTAGTCGCTAAATTAGGTTACGACAAACAGTTGACAGATGACTTTAGATTCAGATTGACAGGATCAATGTACAGAACTGGAAAATCGAATAAAACATGGTTATACGGTGGTGATAGAGCAGGATCACGTTATTACTATGTGATGGAAGGTGTTGATGCAACTTCTAAAGGAAACTTTAGATCAGGTCGTATCAATCCAGGTTTTTCAAAGAAAATGACATCACTTATGTTTAACACATTCATGAAGTATAAAGGTTTAGAATTTTTCGGAACTTTTGAAAACTCTTCAGGAAAAGGTTATGCTTTCGATACAAGCAGAACATACAACCAATATGCTGCAGATTTGCTGTACAGATTTGGCGCAAATGAAGACTTCTACATCGGAGGACGTTACAACTATGTTGATGGTGAACAAACACCAACAAATGATATCACTGTCAAAAGAGCACAAATTGGTGCAGGATGGTTCATGACAAAAAATATTCTCGCAAAAGTAGAATATGTGAATCAACAATATGACGGATATGATCCAAGTACAATTTTACACGAAGGTCAGTTTGACGGAATTATGTTAGAGGCAGTCATTAGTTTCTAATAAAAACTTAACTTTGAAAATGACTGTTCTTTATTGAGCAGTCATTTTTTATTTTAAAAAACAAAAAAGATGAAAAGCTTACTTATCAGTTTTAGTTTGTTTCTTCTTTTAAGCACATCTGTTTTTGGTCAACAAACGGCTAAAATCCATATTGGAGAATCAAGTCAAATTATAATAGTTGGAAAATCAAATGTCAATAAATTTGATTGTGATTATGAAAGCTCAATCACTGATCGTGAAAAAGCAATTATTTACAAAAAAATTGATAACACACTTCAACTAAAAAACGCTAAACTCAGGCTTAAATCTAAAACTTTCGATTGTGGTGGTTCACGAATCAATAATGATTTTGACGAGTTACTAGAAGTGAAAGCTCACCCATATATTCATATTGACTTTAATCGTATTGACATTAACACTGATCATTATCATGTTTTTTCTAAAATATCGATTGCAAAATATTCCAATGATTATGATTTTAGCATCAAAAAAAATTCTGAAAATAGATATGTAGGTGAAGTTGAAATTGATATTAATGATTTTGGAATGGAAGCACCCCGAAAAATGATGGGTCTCATAGTTGTTGATAATCACATCAAAATCAATTTTGACTTAGATCTCAATATCGAATAAGAGACCATTCATAGTACAAAACCAAGATATTATATTTGAATAATTATTGGTATCTTTCAAAATCACAGTGGTCTTATCTTTAACTCATGACGACTTTAAAAGAGCTTGCCAAATTACTTAATGTCTCTATTTCTACAGTTTCTAAAGCTTTAAGTGACAGCGATGATATTGGCGCTAAAACCAAAAAGAGAGTCAAAGAAGCTGCAGAATTATATAA
>JAKDUG010000276.1 GCA_030457805.1 Psychroflexus sp. | reverse complement strand
TCGTCAACACCTAGCTTGTCAACGATAATTGCTTTTACTCTTGATGCAATGTCTGACATGATTTTATTTTTTTAAGTTTAGTTTAGTGGGCAAAAATATAAAACTTTATCCTAAAACAAGTTTTAATTAAAAAAATGTATTCCTTTTTCCTTGAGAAATCTAGAAATAGTCGATATTTGTTAGCTTCAAAGCTCCTAATTTTTTTAGCGTGGATCAAAAATCTCATAAAAAAACCAAAAAAATCGTCATTTTCGCCTCAGGAAATGGGACAAATGCGGTCAATATCTTCAATTATTTTAGTTCAATCGATGATATTGAAGTCTCACATATTTTTTCAAACAACAGAAAAGCGAAAGTTTTAGAGCGCGCAAATACACTTGGAATTACGCCTGTTTATTTTGACAAATCAGCGCTGCTCAACTCAGATGATATTTTGATTCTACTCGATGAGATCAAACCCGATTTAATCGTTCTAGCTGGTTTTCTTTTAAAAATACCTCAAAAAATAATTGAAGCTTTCCCGCATAAAATCATTAATATTCATCCTTCTCTCCTTCCAAAATACGGAGGAAAAGGCATGTATGGCTCTAAGGTTCACGAAGCTGTTATTGCAAACAAAGAAGCTAAATCTGGCATCAGCATCCACTATGTCAACCCAGTCTATGACGACGGCGAGATTGTGTCTCAACACGAAATTATTGTCACTGAAGATGATACGCCTGACAACTTAGCTGATAAAATTCACCAATTAGAATACACGCATTTTCCAAAAGTAATTCACAAAATCCTATCCTCTTAAAAAGATGGCAAAAAACAAATTTTATGTTGTCTGGGACGGCTGGGAACCTGGCATTTATAAGTCTTGGGACACCTGCAAGAAAATGATCAAAAACTATAAAGCGGCCAAATACAAATCTTTTAAAAGTCTTGATGAAGCAAAATCTGCTTATGAAAAAGGCTTTTTTAATTACCACAAAACGAAGGATCAACTGAGCCAAAAAGCTTTATCTGAAATCAATTTCAAGAGTATTTCCGTCGATGCTGCCTCAAGTGGAAATCCAGGGAAAATGGAATACCGAGGTGTGATAACCAAAACAAAAGAAGAACTTTTTAAAATTGGCCCTTTTCAACAAGGCACAAATAATATCGGTGAATTTCTTGCACTTGTTCACGGCTTGGCTTTTCTGAAAAACAAAAAGAGTTCACTTGCACTTTACACAGATTCTAAAATTGCCATGAGCTGGGTGAGACAAAAAAAATGCAAAACAAAGCTGGCGCAATCGCCAATCAATGCAAAACTTTTTGAACTCGTCAAGCGCGCGGAAAATTGGCTTCAAACAAATACCTATTCGACACCGATTTTAAAGTGGAACACCAAAGAATGGGGGGAGATTCCTGCTGATTTTGGCAGAAAGTAAACTCATTTGATAGTTTTTTAGTCACCAGACAGAGCCTTGTAAACATACAAACGACTAAAAACAGGTGAAAACCAAGGAAATTAGTTATAATATAAATACTTTTGCAAAAAAAATTCTCATGGGATTTGACATTTTAAAGAGTCGCGTTATAGACATTTTAGAAACTCAAAATATTAAGCACAATGAAAAATTAAAGTTGGTTTGTGAATTATTGAGGAATGAGGTTAATCATTACGACTGGGTTGGATTTTATTTTAAAAATAACGATAAAGAAGAGTTAGTACTCGAAGCATTTGTAGGTGAGCCAACTGAACACACCGTCATTCCATTCGGCAAAGGCATTTGTGGACAAGTTGCCGTTTCTAATAAAAATTTCTCAGTAGACGATGTCGGCGCACAAGACAACTATATTGCTTGCAGTATCAATGTCAAATCAGAAATTGTTATTCCGTTGTTTGTCAATGCTGAGAATATCGGACAAATTGATATTGATTCACATACCATCAAAGCTTTTAACCAAGCCGACGAAGACTTTTTAGTTTGGGTTAATTCAGAAATATCAAAAATTCTATCCTGAAAAATTTGGCATAGAAAAAAGAATATGCTCAAATACTTGTCTTTTTCATGAATGCCTTCAATTCTATAAAATTAATATTAATATATTTGCAAACATGAAATACTACCCATACCTA
>JAKDUG010000275.1 GCA_030457805.1 Psychroflexus sp. | reverse complement strand
ATCATCAACGGACAAATAACAGCAATCAAAACCAGTGGTAGCCTATCAAAAGTAGAAGTCAAAGCTGGGTGTTTTGATTTTAAAACCATTGTCATCGACACTCCCGAAACCGCTGATTATCTTCAGACTGGAAATAAAGTAAAACTCGTCTTCAAGGAAACTGAAGTTGCCATTGCCACTGGGGAATTATTTCAAATTAGCCTTCAAAATCGCATATCGGGTTCCCTTTTAAAATTAGAAATTGACGCTTTGCAAGCCAAGGTGACCTTAGATACAAAAATAGGTCACATCAAGTCTATCATCACTGCTGATGCAGCTCATCAACTCAACCTTCAAGAAGGAATGACTGCCACAGCATTAATAAAAACAAATGAAGTAATGTTATCACTATGATTTTATGATTGATTGGGGACCGCTCCTGCTTACCTTTAAGCTTGCATTTATCACCACAGGGATTTTATTAATTCTTGGTGTGCCACTTTCTTATTGGTTAAGTCAAACCAAATGGCGCGGCAAACCCATCTTGGAGAGTTTAGTCAGCATGCCGCTCGTGCTTCCCCCTACCGTTTTGGGTTTCTATATCCTCGTGACTTTTAGTCCGAATGGAACGCTAGGCCAATGGCTTATCGAAAACCTGGGACTTCAACTCGTGTTCTCATTTGAAGGACTTATTTTTGCTTCCGTCATTTACAGTTTGCCCTTCATGGTGCAACCCATTCAAGCTGGATTTTCAAATCTCCCCGCATCACTATCTGAGGCGTCTTACTTATTGGGAAAATCCAAAAAACAGACCTTATTTAAAGTTTTGTTGCCCAACATCAAGCCTTCTTTATTAAGCGGCATTGTATTGGCATTTGCCCATACAATTGGAGAATTTGGAGTTGTCCTCATGATTGGAGGAAATATTCCTGGGAAAACACAGGTCGCCTCTATCGCTATTTATGAAGAAGTAGAATTGCTCAATTATGACGCAGCTAACATTTATTCCCTGATTTTATTTATCATCAGTTTTAGTATTTTATTACTGGTCTACCTGATTAACGGCGGATATCTAAAAAGAATAGTCAAATGATAAAGGTCGTCTTAGAAAAAAAATTAAATGCAGCCGGAGGTAATATGCTATTACAGGTCAACTTTGAATTAAAAAAAGGTGACTTAATGAGTCTTCACGGCAGTTCGGGCGCAGGAAAAACTTCAATTTTTCGGATGCTCGCTGGATTAATGTCTCCTCAAAAAGGAAAAATTGAGGTCAACGGAAAAACATGGTTAGATTGTTCTGAGAAAATAAATTTAGAACCGCAAAAACGTCGCATAGGTTATGTTTTTCAAGACCCTACTTTATTCCCTAATATGAGTGTTAGGAAAAACCTAGAATACGCATTAGAAAAAAAGCAAGACAAATCAATTATCAATCGTTTGTTGGAAGTCATGGAACTCGGCAATCTATCTCACAGGCCGCCCATAATGTTGAGCGGAGGTCAAAAACAGCGTGTGGCTCTTGCTCGCGCTTTGGTTAGAAAACCAGAAATTTTGTTGCTCGACGAACCCTTTTCGGCCCTAGATGATATCATGCGTGACAAGTTACAGGAATATGTCTTGAGAGTTCATCAAGAGTTCGAACTCACAACGTTGATGATCACCCACGATGTGTCTGAGAGCATAAAGATGAGCAATAGCGTTCTCATTTTAGAACACGGAAAAATCATAAAACAAGGCATTCCCATAGATGTTTTTTCTGAGAAAAAGCTCAGTGGAAAATTTCAATTTACGGGGCAAGTGCTAGAAATTAAGAAAGAAGGTTTTCTCTACTTGGTTTTAATCCTGATTGGCACCAATATCGTCAAAATTGTCGCTGAAGAAGATGATGTAAAAAACTTGGCTACTGGAGATAAAATTATCGTGGCATCAAAGGCTTTTAATCCGATCATTCATAAAATCAAGCAATAAACACAATCATTCATTTTTATCAGCAACAGTCTCTACAAAAATCCATACTTCAAAGAGGTCTAAAAAGATAAATTCCATAAAAAGTATAGGTAGACTATTTTTTTGAGGAATTTGGAAAAAATTAAGAACTCTATGAATACTGATAATTGTCAGCTTATAGAATTGG
>JAKDUG010000274.1 GCA_030457805.1 Psychroflexus sp. | reverse complement strand
TATAATAGTTCTGAATCAGTATATTTTCTGGCCATAAAAATAGCCCCCTTCAAAGACATTCTCGTTCCTTTTTTTTAATGTACATGTAGTTTTTTTACTTTATACTAGATAACGGCAACTTGCCCAAAAAGGGGGTGTTGCTCGTGTCAGACGAACTAATCTCATTGATCGTTGCGCCTATCTTAGTAGGCATAGCTATCGAGCTATTTGCTTGGTGGTTAGACAAGCAAGACGACGATTAAACAAGTTGCATTTAACCCACACGCTTGCAGTCGCAACAAGCGATTAAAAAAGCCCCACCTACAGACATAGGTGGGGCTTTTGTGTTGCTCGTATTAAACTAATCTCATTTCGCACATTTATTATACCCTTTTAGCTATAAATTCGCAAGACAAGACGTTAGTTAGAGTAACAGAATAGAAAGCCCTTAAAAGAGCTCAAAAACGATTTTAAGGAGGGATAAGGGTTGTTAGGGCGTGTAGCCCTGACCGAGCGTAAGCGAGCCTATCACTAATTGTCTGTAAGTAGTAGCGAAGAATTAAAGAAAACTAGCTTGAATGATTTACAAAAATAAGTCTTTTCCTTGAAAAAGGGTTTTGATCTTGAACTTGGTTTTTTTTATGCAGGTTTGCGTTAGCAAGGCGTCTTTTTACGAGCGTAGCGAGTTGATTTTGAACTTGTTTTTTCAGTCGAAGGCTGTTTAAAAATTATAGGCAATATTTAAGTAATGTTTAATACTATGTTTAAGGCTTCAGTGAATAGCGTGGTTGAGCCAAAAAAAAGCCTTTATAAAAACAAAATGTCGGTTCATAAAAACAAAATGTCGGTTTAAAAGAAGAAAATGTCGGTGTCATAAAAACAAAATGTCGGTACTTAAAAATATATAGTTGTTTTTATAATCTTTTTGAGGTATTATAAAAACAAATTAAAGGCGGTGTTTTTATATGGCTCATGAAGTTGTAAAATATCACAATGACTTAAATACTGTTCCTATGCGAAATTGGACAAAAGAAGAGATGAATTTTTTCTTTTCAATCATTGCTAAGTTGCGTGATGAAGGAACGCGAGAAGTGACTTTCGGAAAGTATGAACTAGCAGATTTAGCGAACTATACTATTACTCACAATAAACGATTTGAAGAAACTATGGAGAATCTGGTCAAGAAAATCAGTCAAATACACTATATAGAGCGGACTTCAAACTCTTTAGAACTCATGAATCTATTTAGTCGTTTCCGAGTGGATTGGAGTGATGATTTGTCTGATTTAACAGCTACAGTCAAGGTTACAGAAGAATTTGAGTATGTGATTAATCAACTCAATGTTGAATTCACTTCTTACGAACTTAAAGAGTTCACAACAATTCGATCAACTTATGCTAAAACAGTCTACCGCTTGTTGAAGCAATGGCGAACAGTTGGTAAAAAAGAGTTTAGTATTGATGAATTCAAACGGCTGTTAGACACTCCAGATTATTATGGACCAAGTCATATAGACAGAAATATACTCGAACCAGTCATGCGAGAACTCCCCGAGTTCTTCAAAAATTTAAAAGTGAAAAAAGTGAAGGCAAATACGCGTGGAACACCAGTCACTGGTTATATATTTACTTGGAAGCCTGAAAAAACAGGTGAGTGGGTTGAAAATAAGTACGATATAGACGCATGGTCAGAAAAGCAGAAAGATGAACCAGGAACTTCTGAGCCTGTGCCCATGATTAATTGGCTAGAAGATTTAAATGAATAAGGGTGGTTTTATGGACTTAGATTTTAGAAATAATCAATTTGATTTGTTTCAAGATTGGACAGAAAACGATACAAAAAAGAAATTTACAGTTGAGTTAGAACGACAAGCAGCGGCAGAAAGAAAGAACCTGCCTGTCATTTTATCTACGGGGGATCTTCGAGAAAGATGGCAAATGGAAAATCGTCAAAGCGTACATAATTACACCAAACGAAATGATTTTCCTGACCCTGCTTTAGAGTTTTCCAACGGAAAAACGAAACTTTATTTAGAAAGTGAAGTCACGATTTTTGAAATAAATCATGCTTGGATTTTAACGCCTGATAGTCGAAAAGATTATGCTGATTGGATTCTAAAAAACGTTATTAATGAATGATTTTCTG
>JAKDUG010000273.1 GCA_030457805.1 Psychroflexus sp. | reverse complement strand
ACATTTTTGAGCGTAATGGTTTAGCAAATACTCACTTGTATTTGCTATTTTTTCAACGAAAAAATCACAAGGGGGATTGGGGGCATTTCCCCCAACAAGCAGAAAATATTGGCACGAAGTGGCTATACTTTTCAGTGCTTGCCAAACCACTAAATAACTGATGAGAAGTTAATACTATGATATAATATTAACTAAGAATTATTTATTATTTTACGTAGTAAAGGTGGTGGGATTGTGAACGAACACAATGATCATTTGTCGAGCGATAATGCTGTCGGGAAAAACCAAAACCCCGACCGCAAAGAGCCGAAACAAATTAGCTTTCGTGTGAGTGAATCCGAGTATTCAAAGTTACAGGCATCAGCTGAAACTTTGAATATGAGTGTGGCTTCTTTCGTTAAGAAAAAGGCACAGGGAAGTCGATTGGTAGCGCCCAAATTGGATAAAGAGACGCGACAATCGATTGCTAAAGATTTAGGGAAGTTAGGTGCGAACGTGAATCAATTAGCTAAATACTGCAATCAACATAAAGATGAATCACCTAACTATCATGCTTTGGACAAACACATTAAATCATTTAAAGAAAGGCTTGATGATATATGGCAACGGCTAAAATAAGCAGCTCAAAATCAACAAGTCGAGCGATTAATTACGCAGAAAAGCGAGCAGTAGAAAAAAGTGGTTTGAATTGCGATGTGGATTACGCTAAATCGGCTTTTAAAGCCACGAGAGAGCTTTACGACAAAACAGGGGGTAATCAAGGTCATGTAGTTATTCAGTCGTTTAAACCGGGCGAAGTGACGCCAGAACAGTGTAATCAACTTGGTTTAGAATTAGCCGAGAAGATTGCACCGAATCATCAAGTTGCGATTTATACCCATGAAGATACAGAACATGTACACAACCATATTGTAATTAATTCAATTGACCTTGATACAGGGAAAAAGTTTTATAACAACAAACAAGCATTAAAAGACATCAGACAGGCAAACGATGAAGTCTGTAAAAGTCATAATTTGTCGATTCCTGACGTTCAGGCACAAATACGCTACACACAGGCAGAACAAAACATTATGGATAAAGCAGAAGATGTAAAAGCATCATGGAAAAATCAAATTAGAATTGCGATTGAAGATACCAAAGAACATGCAACAGATTTCGAAGAATTTAACGAGTTACTTAAACCAAAAGGTGTCGAAGTCGCACGTGTGACGGATAAGACCATAACTTATAAACATCTTGAAGAAGATAAAAAAGTACGTGGCAGTAAACTTGGTAATGACTATGACAAGGAGGAGTTGGACGATGGCTTTAGACTTGAGAGACAAAGACGAGAGCAACAAGCTCAACGAGAAATTAGACCAAATCTTAAAGCAACAAAAGGAGATTGGGACGAATTTAGAGAAGAAAACGAACGACGACTTAGATCCGAGCGAGAACGAAGAGAAAATGAGCGCATTAATGCAGAGAATGAAAAACTTAGAAGACAAAGAGAACAAGAGAGTCGAACAACACAATCAGTTAATAAAAAAGATAGAGGAATCGACCTCCACCTTTAATCAAGCAAGCGATGACTTGCATGTGAGATATACATCAGTAGCTAACGCCTATTTAAATAAAATAAATACCGATAATCAAGAACAAGACTTTCAAAAAGCCCTAGATAATAAGTTTAAAAAGATAGATAACAATACAAAAACACTGATGAACTGGGTAATCGAAAGTAATAAGCAGACAAGAACGGAAATACAAGAATATAACAAAACACTTGAAGGTAAATTTCAAGATAACGATAAACTTATGAGTAGATATAATAAGTCACTTGATTTTATGACTAAAGGGATTACGGCAATGTTTTTTGTCGTTGTTGTCATGGCTTTAATCTTAGTGGTTACGGGTCCGTTAGGTGAATTTGTAGGGGTTCCTCAAATATATAATTCAATCGACCATGAAATAAAAACGCATGATAGTATTTGGCGTTATCTTTATTATCTTTTATATCTAATTCCATATGCTATTTTCGCTTTGCTTATATTAGGTGTTTTAAAAGCCTGTGAGGGCATAAATGGGTGGTTGCGGTTATAACATCATAAATATCACTAATATTCCTAAATACCCCCTTAAAATCCAAAATA
>JAKDUG010000272.1 GCA_030457805.1 Psychroflexus sp. | reverse complement strand
AAGCCTATCGATAAAAAATAAATCACTTAAAACTCATAAAAACACCTATCTAAAATCAGTTTTACTGATTGATATCTGAAACAAGATAAGTAAATCTTATTTAGAGAATATAATGAATAAATGATACATTTGCGTAAAATCAAAAATATGAGAAAATTACTATTTAGTGCCATCATTGCAGCAAGCGTTATGTCTTGTCAAACAGAAACTTTAAAAACAGCTTATGTTGATAATTCGAGATTAGTTCAAGAATATCACAAAATGGAAACAACAGAAGCTAAATTCGAGAAAAAGAATGAAGCTTTATCTGATGAGCTAGATGCTGTTGCTCAGGAATTTCAAAAAGAAGTCCAAGAGTTTCAGGAAAAAGCAAGTGCTATGAACAAGGCTGATCTTGATAAAAAACAAAATGAGTTAATGCAAAAGCAACAAATGCTGCAACAACAACAACAAGAAAAAAGTAGTGAACTGAGGAAGGAGAGTGATGATGCCATCAATGCCATTATTGATGATGTCAAGGAATATGTTTCTAACTACGGAAAAGACGAAGGCTATACTTATATATTTGGGTCTAATGAATCTGCCAACATCATGTATGCCGAAGAAGGTTTAGATATTACTGACGAGGTTTTAAAATCCCTAAATGCGGAAGATTCTTTAAAATAAAGAAAAATCAAATAACTTATTAAAAGTAGCTTTGAGAAAGGCTACTTTTTTTTGTGCAATAAACGCGTTAATTGAAAAGACAAATCAGAGAAAATCATTTTACCTGATCCATTTCGTTCTACGTAATACAAAGCGTCTTCAAGCGCTTTAAACAAGTCAACGATATTATGACCACCGATAAATTGTGCAAAGCCAGAAAACTTGAACTTAGGATCAGAAACCTTGAGATAAACGAGTTCTTTAGCATTGTAATTGAACAACAAGGCCTGTCTGAAAAATTGAATGCAGTAGTCTAAGAATCGCTTTTGTGTTTCACGGTTTTCAGCAGCCAATTCATCTGACCAATCCACCAAGTCTCTCACAACATATTTATTTCCCTTTGCGCGAAAAGCAGATCTTACCCAACGGATAAATAATTCCTCAAATCTATGTTCGTCATCGCGGCGTTGAGAAAGATGCATCGCAACGGTATAATCGCCATCAGCCTGATAGGCAACTGATTTTGCCTTATCTGAATCTAAACCTAATTTATGCTGCAAGGCATCTGAAATATTCTGCTCACTTAAAGGTGGGAATTTAAGACGCTGACAACGCGATTTGATTGTTTCAAGAATTAGATCCTCTTGCGTTGTCGTTAATATGAAAAAAGTATTGTTTGGCGGCTCTTCGATCAATTTCAACAATTTATTGGCGGCCTGAGTATTCAAACGATCTGCACACCAGATAATCATTACTTTTGCGCCACCCATAAATGATTTTAAGGCCAATGTCTTAGTAATTTGTGTAGCTTCATCAACATTAATCAAACCTTGTTTCTTTTCAATGCCGATATGCATATACCAATCAAATAAATTACCATAAGGATTTTGATTGATAAAAGTTCGCCACTCAGGAAGCAAATCTTGGCTCACAGGTTTTTTAGTTGATTTTGGAACGCTGTTGATCGGATAGACAAAATGCACATCAGGATGTTCCAAAACATTAATATTCTGCGGTTTTTTTAGAGATTTTTCAATCAGTTCTTTAGCAAAAGCCAATGCCATCGGCAACGTGCCATAACCGTGTTCACCAACAAATAATTGTGCGTGGGCAACACGTCGATTTTCGATCGAGTTTACCAAATGATGTTTGAGGTGTTCAAGCCCTAAAATTTGATCAAAATCCATGCTGCTAAAGTATTAAAATTGGGATTAAATTCGTTTGAAAACCGCCTAAAATCAATTAAATAATTATTTTTGATAAAACAACATTTTTCTATATGAAAACTACGCAAGACTATAATTTTAAAGATAAAAAAGCGATTATTCGCGTTGATTTTAATGTGCCACTAAATAAAGAATTTGAAGTCACTGATCAAAGTAGAATTCGCGCTGCCAAACCGACAATTATTAAAGTTTTAGAAGATGGCGGCTCTGCCATTTTAATGTCGCATTTGGGAAGACCAAAAGGTGTCCAAGAGGAATTTTCATTAAAACATAT
>JAKDUG010000271.1 GCA_030457805.1 Psychroflexus sp. | reverse complement strand
GTATCGATCATATCCATCGGATATTCAGACCAATCGTAAATGGCTTGGAAAATTAAAAATAAAATGGCGGCAAAAATGACGTAACCCCACACGCGATGAATTAATAAGCGATCGAGTTTTGCGCGTAAACCTTTGGCATTATTAATGTCTTTAACAAGAAACGTATTGAGGGTTTCGTTGATAAACTGATACCGTTTAATGGTTTCTTTGTGTTGCAGCCGCTTGATTTCAGATTTTGATTTCGTTTCGAGCTTAGAGTCAGTTTCGACTCTGTTTCGATTGAGGTTTCCAAAATTTGCATCTTGAGAAATGACAAGCCAAAGCTTGTACAAATCTTCGTTTGGATATATCTCTTTAAGCTTTTTAAAATATGCAGGATCTATCTCTGAAGCACTTAAGCATGGTTCAGTCGATAAGTTTTTATAGTTTTCAATTAGGGATTTGAGCTTGTCAAAACCTGTCTTTTTGCGTGCACTTAAGAGTGCGATTTTTGTGCCTAAACGTTCCTCTAAATTTGGAATGTCAATGCTGATGCCTTTGCGCTCCATGCGGTCAGCCATGTTGATGGCCAAGATTGTGGGAATGCCTAAATCTTTGATTTGTGTGAAAAGTAGAAGGTTGCGTTTTAAATTTTCAGCATCACTGACAACGACAATCACATCGGGATAATCTTTGTCATTTTTGTTGAGCAGAAGTTCGATGACAACACTTTCATCTAGAGAAGATGCATTGAGACTGTAGGTGCCAGGCAAATCGAGAATATGAGCCTTGAGAACTCTAGATATTTTGGAAATACCTTCCTTTTTTTCAACAGTTATGCCGGGGTAATTGCCTACTTTTTGATTCAAGCCAGTGAGTTGATTAAAAACTGAGGTTTTACCGGTATTTGGGTTTCCGACTAATGCGACATTGATTTGTTTTGCCATAAAAACTTATGAGATAATTTCGACTTCGATTTGGATTGCAGTTTCTTTTCTTATTGCAACATAAGAATCATTAATATTCAAATATAGTGGGTCGCGAAAAGGGGTGTTTTGTACCAGTTGGATATCATTACCTGGAAGGCACCCCATCTCAAGCAACTTCAATGGGATAAAGTCAGATGATATATCTAAAACTTTTGCTTTTTGCCCTTTTTTAAGATCTGCAATCGTCGGCATTTTTATTTAGATTTATTTTAAACAAAAGTAATAAAGAATTGTTGTCTTGAGTCTTAGCGATTAATTTTTTTTTTAAATTAACAGAAGATGCTAAAGCTTTATGGATAAAAATGGGCCAACTTAAAAATGCGTAGTAATTAATCTTCAGGTTGATATTCAAGCTTTAAGATGCCGATGTCCTCAATTAATTGCGTGATTTCCTCTTGATTTGTTCCATCATAAAAACCACGAATTCTTTTTTCTTTATCAACTAAAACAAAGTTTTCAGTGTGTACTAAATCATAAGGACCAGCATCACCTTCTGATTTTGAAGCTAAATATTGCTTCCTTGCCAAATCATAAATCTGTTTTTTATCGCCAGTTGCTAATTGCCATTTGCTTGCAATCACGCCTTTTTCTTTAGCGTATTTCTGTAATTGTGGGACATCATCAATTTCGGGTGTCACGCTATGTGATAGTAAGCGAATTTCAGGGTCATCAATGTACTCTTCTTGCAGACGTTGCATGCTTGAAGCCATATCGATGCAAATACTTTGGCAAGTTGTAAAAAAGAAATCTGCGACATAAATTTTATCTTTAAAATCTTGTTCAGAAATTGAGTCACCGTTTTGATTAATTAAGTTAAATTCACCTATCTTATGAAATTTTCTGACATACTGCACTGTGGTATCTACCAAATCGGCAGTCACCATATCAGGCTGATAAACCGGTAGTTTAGGTGTTGGTTTGTAGAGATTGTAAATCGCCGTCACAATAAAAACAGACAAAATAAACAAAACGATAGCTAAGAACTTGTATTTTGCAAAAAACTTCAGCATGATTTTTTATTGCAAAATTAAACTTTATAAGATGTATTGGTTGATAAATATGTAACAATTATTTGTTAACTCTTAATGATAGTTCAATTAAAATATTGTCTTTGCATTTTTAAAAGATTACTTTTGCGAATCGAAATTTAAAATCAGTCCATGGATCCATTTTATATCAAGACAATTCAGTTTTTCCTGAGTTTATCCTTACTTATTGTTCTGCACGAGTTGGGA
>JAKDUG010000052.1 GCA_030457805.1 Psychroflexus sp. | reverse complement strand
ACGGATAAAAAACACATCAGTTCTATCGCCAGAATTGTCCGTGATGATTATGTGTGGATGGACAAATTTACCATTCGTAATTTAGAGCTTTATCAAGGTAACACTTCCCAAGCCACCACACTTCTTGATGTGATTGACAAAACCTCTTCCGCAATGGGAAGCCGTTTGCTCAAAAGATGGCTAGCACTTCCTTTAAAACAGAAATCAGGTATTGAAAGACGCCATGCTGTTGTTGATTATTTAAAAAATAAAACAGAGCTACATGAAGATTTAAAGAATCAATTAAAGCAAATCAATGACTTAGAACGTTTGATTTCAAAGGTGGCAACCTTAAAGATAACACCGCGAGAGCTTGTACAGCTTAAAAACTCTTTAAATGCACTTGCAGAAATAAAATCTATTTTAAAACGCGAAAAGCACGAAAGCTTAAACGTTATTTTAGACAAGATAAATCCTTGCACCACTTTACGAGATACAATAAAGGATGCCATCCAAGAAAATGCGCCAGTCAATATTATCAAAGGGCAAGCTATTGCAACTGGGTATTCTCAAGAATTAGATGAGCTCAGAGAGCTTTCTGTTTCTGGAAAAAAATACCTCGATCAAATGCTCGAGAGAGAAATCAAAAAAACAGGTATATCTAGCTTAAAGATTTCGAGTAATAATGTCTTTGGTTACTATATTGAAGTTCGGAATACTCATAAAGATAAAGTCCCAGAGGAATGGATTCGCAAGCAAACACTTGTGAATAGTGAACGCTATATCACTGAAGAACTCAAAGAATACGAAGCCAAAATTTTAGGAGCTGAAGAAAAAATACAAAGCATTGAGCAGCAGCTTTTCACTGATCTGGTTGTTTGGATGCAAGATTACATCAAGGTAATCCAGCAAAATGCTTTGACAGTTGCGCAATTAGATTGTTTATCAAGTTTTGCAGAACTCGCAAGAACTGAAAACTACACCAAGCCTTCGCTACATGATGGTTTGAGCATCTCAATTCAAGAAGGACGGCATCCAGTCATTGAAAAACAATTACCACATGATGAGAGTTATATCAGTAATTCAATTTATCTAGACAATAGCTCACAACAAATCATTATGATCACTGGACCAAACATGAGTGGTAAATCTGCTATTTTAAGACAAACAGCGCTCATTGTTTTACTCGCACAAATCGGTTGTTTTGTTCCTGCTGAAGCTGCTGATATTGGTATCACTGACAAGATTTTCACAAGAGTTGGTGCCAGTGATAACATCTCTCAGGGGGAATCAACCTTCATGGTAGAGATGAATGAAACCGCGAGCATTCTAAATAACATCTCTGAGCGAAGTTTGGTCATTCTCGATGAGATTGGTCGTGGGACAAGTACTTATGATGGCATCTCGATTGCCTGGGCTATTAGTCAATATTTACATGAACATCCGCATCAACCCAAAACATTATTTGCCACGCATTATCACGAACTCAATGGAATGTCAGCACATTTTGATCGCATTAAGAATTTCAATGTTTCTGTCAAGGAAATGAAGGACACTGTACTTTTTCTAAGGAAACTTAAAGAAGGTGGTAGCGCACATAGTTTTGGGATTCATGTGGCAAAAATGGCAGGCATGCCACAATACGTTATTTCTAAAGCAAATACTGTTTTGAAACGCCTAGAGGCAACACATGGGCAAGACGAAATCAAAGAGAAATTAGAGAAGGAAGCTGAACAAACAGAGCAACTCAGTTTTTTTCAACTTGATGATCCCTTATTGGAACAAATTAGAGATGAAATATCTGTTTTAGATATTGACACCTTAACCCCTGTTGAAGCCCTGATGAAGTTGAATGAAATAAAAAGAATGATTAAACAAAAACCCTAAGCAATTCCTAATCAATGAGATATAAATAAGCCGTGAAAAAAGGAAGTTTTTTTATATAAAAAGTTTTGAAAATTCAATTAAAGCATTAAATTTGCACCCGCAATAAAGGTCTTAAAAATAATGCGAAAGTAGCTCAGGGGTAGAGCATCACCTTGCCAAGGTGGGGGTCGCGGGTTCAAATCCCGTCTTTCGCTCAGTCGCGCTCGGATGGTGGAATTGGTAGACACGTTGGACTTAAAATCCAATGATCATTGCGATCGTGCGGGTTCAATTCCCGCTCCGAGTACAGAAACCCTTGTTAATCATCTGATTTTCAAGGGTTTTGTTTTTTAACATACTTTTCTGCACATAATAAAGACAAGATTCTAGCTCAAACTGTTATTTTAAATAGCTTCTTTCCTTTAAAAACTGCCCCATAAGTCAATACGCTGCTCTCCTCCTACACTGAAATTAAAATTTCTCATAAGTTCTTCTTTGCTTTTCAGGATTTTAAAGGCTCAAGTCGATTTATAGGAAAATAAAAAAAGCCAAGTGATAACACTTGACCTCTCTAAAAATACCTATGTTAACCACAGCCTTTTAGATCACAATAAGATTATAACCCAAAGCTTGTAATTCAAATAAACGCACATACGCATCAGGCACTACCTGCATTTTTTGAGGAATATCCTGAGCTGACATCTCAAAATAATCAAGTGCAATTTGGCAGACCGAGACTTTCAAGCCTTCCTCCATCTGAGTCTCTATGAACTGAGCCAATTCACTACCCTTCTTTAAATCTTTGACGACGCCACTCCAAATGACAATTTCAAAATTGTCAAATTCAACACCGCTATTTTTAAACTTCTCATACATCTCAAAGGCGTCTCTGAGCTGACGTTCTCCAGTCACGCCCATCGCAAAGTTTGTTGACTTATTGATAATCTCAACGCTACTTTTAGCAATTTTTGGTGCTTGCTCTTGCGCCAGCATTGTCATTGGCATAACAAATACAGCAAACAACACGGTAACAAATCTTCTTAAATTTTTCATTGATTTTTATGGATTGATTTATAATTCTACGCTTCTATAACAAACGTATTCTTTGAGATGAAACTGAGTTTCAAATCATATTCAAACATATAAAATTAAGTGTCAGAAAAACGTAACCTATGTTACTTATGGATCATTATTTTTTAAAGCGGTAAGAAAATCTTAGAAACAAAAAAAGCCTTGAATTACTTCAAGGCTTTTGGGTGATAGGTGGGATTCGAACCCACGACCCTCGGATCCACAAACCGATACTCTAACCAACTGAGCTACAACCACCATTTTGCGAGTGCAAATTTAATTAATTTTATCGTTCTACAAAATTATTTCATCAAATTAAATCAAAAATTGAATCAACCGCCGGATAGCGTTCAACCGTAAAACCTTCTGCATGTTCAACGCCAATGATGCGCCCTAAATTTCGCGCTCTGTAAGTTACTGAGTCATAAAAATTTGAACTTGTAATTGGTGTTTCAGGTTCTTTTGATTTCGAATCAAAAAACTGTGTTTTATAGGCCTCTACCGAAGTTATTTTTTTCTGCATAAATCCTGATATATCGACAACAACATCAGGTTCGATCTCGAGCCACTGAATATAATGATACACAATCTTTGGTCGCCAAGCCTTTTGCTGCTCACCCGCATGTGTTGTTTCTATCTTTTTCAAACCACTTAAAAAACACGCCTGACCCACAAGTTCACTTCCCTTCCCATGATCGATATGTCGATCTTTGACGGCATTACAAAACACAACTTCAGGTTGATATTCTCTGATTTTTCTAATGATCTCAAGCTGATGCGCTTTATCGTTCACAAAAAAACCATCTCTAAATTTTAAATTATCACGAACAGACAAGCCCAAAACTTCAGCCGCCGCTGTGGCTTCCTTATGTCGTGTTTGTGCTGTTCCGCGTGTCCCGAGTTCGCCTTGTGTTAAATCCACAACACCGACTTTTTTCCCACGGGAAACTTCTTTTGCAAGCGTACCCGAACAACTCAATTCAACATCATCTGGATGTGCGCCAAAAGCTAATATATCTAATTTCATTTTGTCTTATTTTACAATCTTTCGAATTTTATAGCCAAGTGCGGCAACAATCAATGTCACTATTGGACTCAGATAACTAAAAATGGCATAGAAGAAATAATCTACAACCGGCACACCTAAGACACCACTGTGGTATGCACCACATGTATTCCAAGGAATCAAAACTGAGGTTACGGTTCCCGAATCTTCCAAAGTTCGACTCAAGTTTTCTGGTGCCAAACCTTTATCGCGATAGGCTTTGGCAAACATTTTACCTGGCACGACAATTGCTAAATATTGATCTGATGCCGTCACGTTTAGCGTGACACAACTCAAGACTGTACTCGCAAACAAGCCAAAAGTTGATTTGAATAAGTTTAATAAAGCTTTACTGATCGTTTCTAAAGCACCAATTGCATCCATAATTCCTCCAAAAACCATGGCACAAATAATCAGCCATATTGTTCCTAACATCCCGTACATTCCACTGGATTCAAACAAGTCTTTAAGGGTTTCGTTATCTGTCGGAATAACAATATTGATGGTAATCGAATCCATGATTCCTCGATATGCTGTGCGCAAATTAAGTTGATTTCCACCGCCGATCATTTGTACCAAATCGGGTTGAAAAATGAGCGCAAAAGTTGCTGCTAAAAGCGTTCCGATAAGCAGAGCAATTAAAGGTGGTGTTTTTTTAACAATAAGTCCTATCACAACAATCGGTACCAAAAATAACCATGGAGATATATTAAAAGAAGACTTGATATCTGTAAGAATTTGATCCGTCTGAATCTCTCCAGTTGTATCTCTTGTCAGTCCGATAATAATAAAAACAGCCAAAGTGACTAAAATGGTCGGCACCGTAGTGATCATCATATAACGAATATGTGTAAACAAATCTGTTCCTGCCATGGCCGGTGCTAAATTCGTGGTGTCACTCATCGGTGACAATTTATCACCGAAATAAGCACCAGACAATACGGCGCCTGCTGTCATACTCAATGGAATATTCAAGGCGCCAGCAATACCGATCAAAGCAATACCAACGGTGGCTGAAGTTGTCCAGCTAGAACCCGTCGCAATTGAAATCACCGCACATATCACAACACATGCAGCGAGAAAAATAGTTGGATTTAAAATCTGTAAGCCGTAGTAAATCATAGTGGGTATCACCCCGCTGATCAGCCAGGTTCCTGCCAAAGCGCCGACCATTAAAAGAATCAAAATCGGCCCTGTTGTGGCTTTGATATTTTTGGCAACCTCTTCCATCATCTTATCAAAACCAACTTTATGAACGGCACCAACAACTGCTGCCACTGTTGCTCCCATAAGAAGAATAAATTGATTGGAACCACCTAAGGAATCATCCCCGTAAATAAAGACGTTGTAAGCCAACATCAAAATTAGAGCAACAACAGGGATTAAGGCAGCATAAATACTCAAATTTGAATTTTCCTCCTGCTGTTCAGGCTCATACATTTCGCTCATAAATATAAAATTGAACGTAATGTTACAATTTTGAATTAACATTCACAAAAAATGTATTCAGAAGCTTTTAAGAGTGACTTCATCTTTTCACATCAATGCATTGTTTTTCGACAGATTATATTGTCCGTTACGTATTATATGAGTATTTTTGTTAGTCAAATCTTACAAATAAAAAATATGGATTCTTACGATGTAGCCGTCATCGGCTCAGGACCTGGTGGATATGTTACAGCGATTCGCTGTGCACAATTAGGAATGAAAACTGCGATAATTGAAAAGTACAACACCAAAGGTGGCACGTGCCTAAATGTGGGTTGCATTCCTTCCAAAGCCCTCCTGGATTCTTCTCATCACTACGAAGATGCCACAAAAAATTTTGAAACCCACGGTATTGATATTTCGGGGGACGTCAAAGTCAATATCAAAAATATGATGAAAAGAAAAAGTCAAGTTGTTGAGCAAACAACAAAAGGAATTGACTTTTTGATGGATAAGAACAACATCACATCCTATGAAGGTGTTGGCGCTTTTAAAGATAAAACCCATATTGAAATTAAAAATGGTAAAGAGACTGTTGAAATAGAAGCAAAACACAGCATTATTGCAACAGGAAGTAAACCTGCTAGCTTACCCTTTATCGATATTGATAAAGAACGCATTATCACATCAACTGAAGCTTTATCCTTAGAAGAAATCCCAGAGCATCTCGTTGTTATTGGTGGTGGCGTGATCGGACTAGAGCTAGGCCAAGTCTACAAAAGATTAGGCGCTGATGTCACTGTTATTGAATATATGGACAGAATTATCCCAACGATGGATAAGGCACAAAGTAAAGAATTACAGAAAGTTTTAAAGAAGCAAAAAGTCAAGATCAAAACTTCTCACAAAGTAAAATCTGTAGAGCGCAATGGTGATGAAGTCGTGATTAAGGCTGATGATAAAAAAGGAAAAGAAGTTGAGTTTAAAGCTGACTACTGCTTAGTCTCTGTCGGCAGAAAACCATACACAGAAGGGCTGAGTTTAGATCAAGTTGGTATTGAGACAAATGACAAAGGACAAATCCCAGTCAATGGACAACGCCAAACTTCTGTTGATAACATTTACGCAATCGGCGATGTGGTCGAAGGTGCCATGCTTGCCCACAAGGCTGAGGAAGAAGGCTCTCTTGTTGCCGAAATTCTAGCGGGTCAAAAGCCACATATTGATTACAACCTTATTCCGAGTGTTGTTTACACATGGCCAGAGGTGGCTTCTGTTGGAAAAACGGAGGAACAATTAAAAGATGAAAAAACGGATTACAAAACTGGACAATTCCCAATGCGAGCACTTGGTCGTTCTCGTGCTAGTGGAGACCTTGACGGATTTGTCAAAGTTATAACTGACAAAAACACCGATGAAGTTTTAGGTGTTCATATGGTTGGTGCGCGTGTTGCTGACTTGATTGCGGAAGCTGTCACAGCAATGGAATTTAGAGCAAGTGCCGAAGACATTGCTCGCACAAGTCATGCTCACCCAACTTATGCTGAAGCTGTTAAAGAAGCAGCGATGGCAGCAACTGGTGATCGTGCCATACATGTGTAAATAAACCCACATAAGTGTATTCTATAAAGGGATGGAAGCAATTTCATCCCTTTTTTTGTCTATTTTTATATACATTAGCTCTCTAGAAACCCTATGTTTGTATAAACGGATACATTTTTATGGAGAAAGAAATATTAACTTTTGAGGATATCGCTGATTTAGATTTCACAACGATTATATGGATAGCAGCGCCAGTCATGTTTTTATTGGTTGCCCTAGAATCCTACTTTAGTTATCGACAAAACAAAAAACTGTATGAAACAAAAGATTTTTTTGCTTCCCTTTCAATTGGACTTGGAAACATCATTCTCAATGGTTTCATGAAATTTGGTGTTTTTGCCGTCTTTTTGTTCTTTTACAACCTCTCTCCTTTTAGCGTTCCACAAACATGGTGGTCTTACCTGGTATGTTTTATAGCACTTGATTTTATGCGTTACTGGTCGCACAGACTTGCGCATGAGCAACGTTTTTGGTGGTCAACACATGTGGTACATCACAACTCTGAGTACTACAATTTGTCAACATCATTCCGGTTATCGTGGACACAAAACTTGAAAATTGTGTTTTTTCTCCCTGTGATCCTGATGGGCTTCCACCCTTTTGTTTTTTTAGTGGTCCACCAATTGGCTGTTTTATATCAGTTCTGGATCCATACAGAGTACATTAAAAAACTACCCAAACCTATTGAATACATTTTCACAACACCCTCTCATCACCGCGTTCACCACTCTGTCAATGAAAAGTATATTGATAAAAATTACGGATCGACTTTGATTATCTGGGATCGTCTGTTTGGTACATTTCAAGTTGAGGAAGAAAAGCCAGAATACGGCATCACGATGCCTGTCAATACATACAACCCTTTGTATCTTATCTTTCACGAATGGATCGCTTTCTTTAAAGATATCTTTAAAGCGAGAAGTTTTAAAGAAGCTTGGGAAACCATCAGTGGCAGCCCAGTTGATTATCACAAGAGAGAAATGGCAAAAAAATCAGATCGGGAAATTGTTCCTGAGGAATTAAATTTTTAATTTTTATTAAAAAACAAAACGCATCAGCTGAATATTTTCAATTGATGCGTTTTTTTTACACACTATAAAGTTAAAATTTTAGCAATTCGTTATTTAATGAACAAAACACCCTTTACATTTATAGTAAATTAGTTTTAAGTTTTCACGACGCCAATAAAAACACTGCTACATGTCTTATCAATTAATTCCAAATCAATTGCTCTCTAGCTTTACTGAAACAAGAGATCATAGTTTGTTTATTTGTAAGCCCTTAAAAACGGAAGACTTTGTGGTACAAACATTTGAGAATGTCTCACCTCCAAAATGGCATTTAGGACACACAAGTTGGTTTTTTGAAATTTTCGTTCTGCAGCAGTTTTTACCAAATTACAAGTTGTTCAATCAACATTTCCTTTATATTTTTAATAGCTATTACAATCATATGGGGCATCGTGTTGACCGTGATAAACGCGGTTTACTAACGCGGCCGACATTAAAAGAAGTTCTCGCTTATCAGACATATATTAATGAAGCCATGAACGAGTTATTCAAAAATGATGTCCCTCAAGAAGCCTTAAAATTAATAGAAATAGGAATTCATCACGAACAACAGCATCAAGAATTATTGGTGTATGATTGTAAACACATTTTAGCGTCACAAGTAATTCCGAGTTCATTTGCGCATAAAGCATACGACCTTCAACCAGAATCAAAAACAACTGAATGGCATACAATAGATGAGGGTTTATATGAAATAGGACATGAGGCAAACTCTTTTTGTTATGACAATGAAAAACCGCGACACAAAGTCTACCTCGAAAAAGCTGCACTCGCCAATCGATTAACCACCAATCAAGAATTCCTGAAATTTGTTGAAGATGACGCTTATCAAAATCATAAACTTTGGCATGCAGAAGCCTGGGACTACATGAATCGACATCAAATATATGCTCCTTTTTATTGGAGAAAGCAAAAAGGAAAATGGTCTGAATACAAGCTTTCAGACGAAAGTGATTTAAAGCTTGAATGTCCTGTCATGCATGTCTCTTATTACGAGGCGGCAGCTTTTGCCGAGTGGGCTGGCTATCAACTTCCAACAGAAGCACATTGGGAAGTTTGCGCTGACCGGCTCAACTGGGGCCAGCTTTGGGAATGGACCGCATCTGCCTATCTTCCTTATCCAAAATACAAAAAACCTAATGGTGCTTTAGGTGAATACAATGCGAAATTCATGCTCAATCAAAAAGTATTAAGAGGCGCTTCTGTGGCAACGTCAGAAAAACATAGTAGAAAAACATATCGTAATTTCTTCCACGCGCATGAGCGCTGGATGTTTTCTGGAATTCGATTAATGAAAACATTTTAAAATGCAAGAGCACAAAGCTGAAATTCTGAAAGGCTTAAAAGCCACACATAAATACATTTCTTCACGTTTTTTTTATGATGAAAATGGGGATCAAATTTTTCAAGAAATCATGAAAATGCCAGAATATTATATTCCTGAAGCTGAAGGACAAATCATACAAAATCAATCTGATAAAATTTCTTCTGCCTTAAGAAGTAAAAACACTGCTCTTAATGTTGTTGAACTCGGCGCTGGTGACGGTACTAAAACGGTTCATTTTTTAAAAACATTAAATGAAGAATTAGAGCTAACTTACACACCTTTAGATATTTCCCCGCATATTCTCAATACCAACAAAAATCATATTCAAAGCCAGCTCCCCAATTTAAAAATACAACCAAAAGCCGGAAATTATTTTGAAACTTTAGAGCAAGTAGCCCGCTCAGAAGGTGATAAACTCTATCTTTTTTTAGGGACAACCATCGGTAATTACGAATTAAATGATGCTGTCCAATTCACAAAATGGTTACAAAATATGATGCTTCCAAATGACAGCTTGATTATTGCTTTTGATCTAAAAAAAGAACCTCGTAAGATCATGAAAGCCTATGATGATCCACAAGGAATCACAAAACGCTTTAATCTAAATTTGCTAGACCGACTCAATCGGGAGTTGGATGCCAACTTTGATAAAAATAATTTTCGCCATTTTCCAGCCTATAATCCTGTCAATGGCGAAATGAAAAGCTATCTTATCTCTGATATTGAACAGAATGTGACAATTGCTGGTGAACACATACATTTTAAAAGCTTTGAACCTATTTACACAGAAATATCATTAAAATACAGCTTTGATAAGATTCGCGATTTGGTACAGCAATCAAACTTGAAAATTGAAGATTTGTTCACCAATGAAAACCACCGTTACACATGGGCGCTGATGACAAAATAAAACCACTACCACACTTGCTTTTAGGCGGACAACAAACAGCACACTGGTATTACGATCAAGTGATACAGAGAGCAAGTATTCTTCGTTTGATGCTTTATCAAATCAATTTTTCACCAATCAATGCTACTCTTCCAGACCAACTCGACATAGCTGCTAAACTTCTAGAAAAAGAACTCGACTTTTTAAAGTGCAATCAAGTTTCAAAATGGATGATCGCAAATGTCACATTACATGAGGTTTTACAGCATAGTAAACATCCTATTCTTTCAAAATTTGATTCTATTTATACACATATCCCTCCTGGTCTCAGAGATTCTCAAATCATGCTTATCGGTACTAAACACACAATGAATAGTGATTTTGTAAAGCAGCAATTTGATTGTTATGATGTTAATATCATTCATGCGAAACCGACAGATCAAGAGTTGATTGATTCTTTAAGACGACAGTTTTATGAAATAGATGATCAAAATTTGGCACAACATATTTTTGATCACCTTCTAAAAACATATCCAAATGTTGATTATTTTGTCATTTTATGCACTGAACATGCTATCGCTGCGGATTTAATTGATAATGATAAGTTGGTTAACTTACCGCGAATACAATGTCGACATTTTTAAAAATACATAATAAATTGATTGTGCCAAAGATTCTAAAATATTGTGCATCGAAGTTCCTATGTCATCATGAATTAACGTTTTTTAATTTTTTTTAATCCTTTCTTAAATGTCATGCTGATTTATATTCACTAAATTGATATCAAAATAAAATTTATGGAAAAAGTACTTATTATAGGCGCAAACGGAAATACAGGTCGAATTTTATCAGAGATTATTTCTAAATCTGATCATTATGAACCTGTTGCAATGCTCAGAAAAGAAAGTCAAAAAGATTTATTTGAGAAAAAAGAAATCAAAACATGTCTCGGAGATTTAGAACAAGATTTTAAATCCTGTTTAGACGGGGTTGACAAAGTTATTTTTGCAGCCGGTTCTGGCGGGCACACAGGTGATGATAAAACTGAAGCTGTTGATAAAAAAGGGGCGATCAAAGCCATAGATTATGCAAAAGCGCACAAGATCAAAAAATTTGTAATATTGAGTTCTATGGGAACGGATACCCCCGAAAAAGTCCCTGGATTAGAAACCTATTTAAAAGCTAAAAAGGCGGCTGATGAACATTTAAAAAGTTCAGGCTTAACCTATTCAATTTTAAGACCCGGCGCTTTGAATAACGAAAAAGGAACATCAAAGATAAAATTGACTGATCAGCCATCTCAAAGTGATTCCATACCTCGTGAAGATGTTGCACATGCTTTAGCCTATTGTCTAGATGATAAAAATGCAAAGAACAAAATTTTCAATTTTGTTTCAGGCTCTCAGGATCTATTAAAAACAATTGAAAACCTTTAAACCATGAAACCAAAATCATTTTGGAATGAACGCTATGTCTTAAAAAATTATGTTTATGGAAGTGATCCTAATGAATTTGTCAAGACAGCTTTATCGACTCTGAATAATGGCCGTGTTTTGTTTCCGCTTGAAGGCGAAGGCAGGAATGCTTGTTATGCAGCCCAAAAAAACTTTGTTGTCGATGCTTTTGACTATGCCGAGCAAGGGAAATACAAGGCACTTCAATTATTTGAGCGCAACAACGTCAAGGTCAACTACAGTATTGAAACAGCTGATGATTTTGACTATGGCATAGAGAAATACGATGCTATCTTTTTGATTTTCGCCCATCTACCGCCGAAAAACCGAGTAAAAATGCATCAGAAAATTTCAAAAGCTTTAAAGAAAGGAGGCTATTTATTTATGGAAGTTTTTCATCCAAACCAACTTGATGAAAAATACACTTCTGGAGGACCTCAAACAATTGATATGTTATATGATGAAGCCTTATTGGTCGGGGATTTTCAAGGCTTAGAGATCGTCAAAGCTGAAGAAAAAGAAATTGAGCTCAACGAAGGGAAATATCACCAAGGCAAAGCTTTTGTCACCCATTTTATAGCGAAGAAATAATCTATATATTG
>JAKDUG010000270.1 GCA_030457805.1 Psychroflexus sp. | reverse complement strand
GTATTCATTATAAATTTGCTTGAGAAATATAAAATTATATTAATAAAATAGTTTAACACTAAAATAATTAATAGTTTAAACCAAAAATTACAATGATGTCAACCAAAAACAAAGGTATGGGAGTTTTATCACAAAATAAAAATTTAATTAAGCTATATGTTCATCCTGAAAACAGAATGGCGAAACAAAGTATTGCTGTTGCAGAAGCTTCTAAAGCAATTAAAGAAGTTGTCAATCTTTCTGAAGTCAAATTGACTGAAACGCAATGGGCGGATTTAGCCGATCTTTTAAAATTGAAATCCCCAAAGGAATTGATTAATTTTGAACACGATATTATCAAAGATAAGTTTGGAGACGAAACACCAAACATAGAAGATAATGAAGCTTTAAAGTTGCTCACGCACAATCAAGATGTTTTAAAACACGGCATTGCAGTGCGTGGTAAAAAAGCAGTTTTCATTACAAACGTCAATGACATTATGCAATTACAAGAATCTGACACAAATGATATTACAATCCCGTAAAGTTTTGTTTCAAAATTTATATTTTAGCTCAAAATAAAATTAAATGGTCGTTAAAATACTTGATGAAAATCCATCTATATTAACAGGTTTTTTAAATGAAATTCGAGACAAGTCTATTCAAAATGATCGTTTGCGCTACCGCCGTAATATTGAAAGAATTGGTGAGGTAATGGCTTACGAAGTGAGTCAGTCACTACATTATGAACAATCTCAAACAGAAACAATTTTAGGTATAAAACAAACACATCAGCTTCAAGATGAAGTTGTTATTTGTTCTATACTCAGAGCGGGCTTGGCTTTACACCAAGGCATTCTCAATTATTTTGACATGTCTGATAGTGGTTTTATTTCTGCTAATCGGGTAAATACCGATGCAGGAATAAAAGTCGATTTGGCCTACAAATCCTTACCTCATATGGACAACAAAACACTTTTGCTCGTTGATCCAATGTTAGCCACCGGAATTTCTATGCTCGAAAGCATCAAAAAATTACAAAAAATTAACCAACCTAAGCAAATTCATATCTTAGTTGTTGTTGCGGCTCCAGAAGGCGTACAACATTTACAAAATCACTTAGACGACTCCATCCATTTATGGGTTGCCTCAATGGATGATGGACTCAACGAAAAGTCTTATATCATTCCAGGTCTTGGTGATGCTGGTGATTTAGCTTATGGTACTATATTCTAATTAATATGATTATAAATGTTATTATGCTCTCTGGTTTCAGTCTATTGACGATGAGTTGTGTTTCTAAAAAGAAATTGACACAATCTGAAAATAAGGTCGAAATGCGTGATGCAGAAATTGCTGAATTACAAGAAGAGAGAGATTCGTGCCAGTCAAAACAAGAATCGATAGAAGATCAAATGATGAATTATCAGGCACAAATTGAAAAGCTTCAAGATGATAATGAGAACACGCTACGTCTTTCTAAAGATGGATCTCTTGAAAATGCAAGTACTCGCAACAAAGTCAAACGCATTCTAAAAGATGTTGATGATGCGCGATTGGCTGATGCTCAAAATTTTCAAGATTCACTCAATATTGCATTTGAAGAAAACATCAAAAAGTCTTTACGTCAAAAGTTAGGTGACGATGCTGATTTTGCTGAAGACCTTCATGTTAAGGTGCACCAACCACTTGTAGAAATATCGATTGGTGAGTCTATCCTTTTTAAATCAGGAAGTGCTTTTGTCAATCCCAAAGCATATCCATTGCTCAAACATGTTTCTCAAGTTTTAAATTCCGAATCTTCAATGATGATTCGTGTTGAAGGCCATACAGATGAACAAGCTGTCACCACAAAATCATATGTCAAAGACAATTGGGAGTTAAGTTTAAAGCGTTCAGCTTCCGTCGTTCGAATATTCGAAGATAAATTTAATGTTGACGGGGCGCGTATGATTGCTTCAGGTCGTGGAAAATACGTTCCTGTTTCAGACAATGAATCAGATGAAGGTCGTCGAAGGAATAGACGTACAGAAATCAAATTAGCTCCAGATTTAAAAACCTTCATGGAAATCTTGGGAAATTAATAGAAGGACATCCGTGTTTTTCAGACAACTTAAGATATGGTATTGACGATTCGTTAATTCATAATTTTTTTAAGAGTTCGGGGCATTTTATTTTAAAAAATGCTAAAAATCAGATAAAAACAGAGATATCTGAAAAATAAGATGGAAAAGCA
>JAKDUG010000269.1 GCA_030457805.1 Psychroflexus sp. | reverse complement strand
TTTTTTGATTTAAAAGCTAAACTTTTAAGATTTTTAAATACCTTATTGACAAATTATAACTTAATGGAATCAGTACTAAACTTTATAGTTGACATCGCTTGGTGGCAATGGCTTATCGCAATTATCGTGATTGTTGCAATTCGAGATGTGTTTTTTAATAAAAAGCATATTATTACACGAAATTTCCCTGTTGTAGGACATTTTCGATATTTGTTAGAAAGTATAGGTCCTGAATTGCGCCAATATATTGTTGCTAATAACCGTGAAGAGCTTCCTTTTGACAGAATTCAGCGCGGATGGATTTATACCTCTGCCAAAAATATAAACAACTATGAAGGTTTTGGTTCCGACAGAGATATCAATGCCACAAACTATATTTTTATCAACAATGCGATGACACCGTTTCGCTTGCCTGAAAATCATCCAAACCAAAAGGATCCTTACTTCTTGCCTTGTGCTAAGGTGATGGGCTTGGCTCGTAAACGCCGTTATCCTTATCGACCAGCATCTGCTATTAATGTTTCTGCAATGAGTTTTGGGAGTTTGTCAGGACGGGCAATTTCGGCGCTAAATAAAGGTGTGAAACTTTCTAATGCCTATCACAATACTGGTGAGGGTGGAGTCTCTTCTTACCATAAGAATGGCGGGGATTTGATTATGCAAATCGGAACAGGTTACTTTGGCATTCGTGATGATAATGGAAATTTCTCAATGGAGAAACTTGTCAAACTTGTTGAGGAAACGCCGACGATTCGCGCTATAGAAGTCAAATTATCACAAGGGGCAAAACCTGGTAAAGGCGGTGTATTGCCAGCTTCAAAAATTACAAAAGAAATCTCAGAAATTAGAGATGTCCCAATGGGAGAAGATGTGATTTCGCCTCCTTATCACACTGCTTTCCAGGATATCTCAACGATGATTGACTTTATCGAGGATATTGCTGAACAAACAGGCTTACCTGTTGGGGTGAAAGCTGCCATCGGAAAAACTGATGAATGGGTACTGCTTGCTGAAGAAATGAAAGAAACTGGCAAAGGACCTGACTTTATCACAATCGATGGAGGTGAAGGTGGAACTGGTGCCGCTCCGCCAAGTTTTGCGGATCACGTTTCTTTACCGTGGACGCAAGCTTTTAAAAATATTTATGGAATCTTTAGTAAGCTCGAGCTTACGGATGATATCGTTTTTATCGGAAGTGGGAAATTAGGTTTTTCTTCATCTGCTGTAATGGCTTTTTCAATGGGTGTTGATTGTATTAATGTAGCGCGAGAAGCCATGATGAGTATCGGCTGTATTCAAGCGCAGTCTTGTCATAACAATACATGTCCTACAGGAATTGCGACACAAAATAAATGGCTGGAAAAAGGAATTGATGTCGATGAAAAATCGACACGTACACTTTTCTACTTTAAAAACTTTAGAAAAGAACTTATTGAAATCACCCATTCTTGTGGGTATGAGCATCCTTGTCAATTTACAATGGACGATGTCAATATCAACTTAAGTGACCAAGATTTTACAAAGACACTTGCTGATGCATATAAATATCACAAGCGCGAGGTTGAGTTTAAAAATATGAGAAGCCTACAAACTTGTCAGTATTTAGGCGGAAACTACAATCAAGCTTATTCTGAAAATGAAGTTTTAAGTTGCAAAGTAAGGTATTAAGAGGTTTCAATACGAGTTTAAAGAATCACAGGCTCGTATGAAGCCACTTTTGGCTAACTTTTTTTAGTTTCAAAAAAGGAATACATCACATCTCAGCTTCTTACTTTTGGTTGTCCTGATAACAATAGTACTCAGTTTTATTCGGCTAATTTGGTGAGCTTTTCAATTAAACCTTATGAGGGAATGATTTCAGGTGCTGCAAATTGTTGTTCTGTTTTTAGAAAAGATACACTAACTCTTGTTTATTGATGAGCTACGAAATTGGTTTTATTTCAAATAATCTTCTGAATTTGATCCAGAAGTTCCCAAACTTTACAAGATTTATTTAATAGTCATATCAATCTGAAATTGAAAAAATAAGGCTGTCGGTTTTCTCGTTTTATGCCCAGGAAATACTTCACATCATTTCCAGTCTTCACAAAAGTCTCTCATGTGAAAACAAGAATCTCCAAGTTTTTGATTTTAAATCCATAAGGATGTGGATGAATTAGAAGTGTCATATCCAATAAAAAAATAGATGCGGTGACTTCTTAGCATAAAGTAGATACTTTA
>JAKDUG010000051.1 GCA_030457805.1 Psychroflexus sp. | reverse complement strand
TACTTTTATGGATACTCGTTTTTTTAGCTACATTTAGTTTTATGGAATTCATGGCGTGGTTTTCTCATAAATATATCATGCACGGTTTTGGCTGGTTTCTACATAAAGACCATCACCTCAAAGACCATAAATCTTGGTGGGAACGCAATGATTTTTTCTTCGTGTTTTACGCCGTCATCAGCATGCTTTTTTTCATGAATGGCAACTTATTCGGAATTGCAATTGGAGCTGGCATCACAGCTTATGGTGCTGCCTATTTCTTTGTGCATGATATCTTCATCCATCAGAGATTCAAAATTTTTCGCAATGCCAACAATTGGTATGCCCGCGGTATTCGCAGAGCTCACAAAATGCATCACAAACATATTGGAAAAGAAGATGGAGAATGTTTTGGAATGTTGCTTCCCCCATTAAAATATTTAAAAAAAGAATTAAAAAATGCCAAAAGAAAAGCCTAATGTTATTGTCATTGGAGCAGGCATCGCTGGTTTGGCTAGTGCGTTGCGTCTCAAAAAACAAGGTTTTGAAGTTGATATATACGAGCAAAATAATTACACAGGTGGAAAAATTCACGTGTATTCAAAAAACAACTACCGTTTTGATTTAGGCCCTTCTCTGTTGACACTTCCTCACTTGATCACAGACCTATTTAAATTGTACAACAAAAATCCTGAAGATTATTTCACCTACAATAAACGCGATGAATCTTGTCGTTATTTTTGGGAAGACGGCTCGCACTTCATTGCGCCTGCTCAGCCAGCAGAATTTATAGACAAAGCTGCTGACTTTTTTAAAGAAGATGCTAAAAAAATCTCGCGTTATCTCGAAAACACACAAGAAAAATACAGACTTACAGCTGATTTATTTCTTCATAGTTCACTACACCAACCCAAGAATTTTATCAATAAGAAAGCTTTAAAAGCAGTCAGAAATATTTCAAAACTAGATTTATCAAAAACCCTTCATCAGCATAATCAATCGGCATTTCAAAATCCTAAATTGATACAATTTTTTGATAGATATGCTACTTATAATGGTTCTTCACCATACAAAACACCTGGAATCATGTCAATGATTCCATACCTAGAAATGTATAAAGGCACCTATTTGCCAGATAAAGGAATGCACGACATATCACAATCCCTAACAAGACTAGCACAAGAAGTCGGTATTAAAATCCACCTCAAGCAGTCTGTTGAGGAAATTGTTTTTGAGGATGAAATCGCAAAAGGCATTGAAGTCAATTCAGAACTAAAATTGGCCGATGTTGTGATCTCAAATATGGATGTTTATACAGCTTATCAGAGCATCCTCAAAAAAGCTAAAAAGCCTAAATTGAGTTTTAAACAACAAAGCTCGAGTTCAGCACTTATTTTCTACTGGGGAATCAACAAAGAATTTAAAGATTTAAATCTGCATAACATTCTATTCTCTGACAATTATAAAGAAGAGTTTAATAGCATTTTTAACGAGAATACATTTCATAAAGATCCTACAGTATATATCAATATTACATCAAAAGCTATCTCCAGTGATGCCCCGCCGGGATGTGAAAATTGGTTTGTGATGATCAATGCTCCTACGAATGATGGGCAAGATTGGTCTGCGGAAATCAAGGAAATACGTCAAAAGATTATCTCAAAAATCAATCGCATATTAAAAGTTGATCTTGAGCAATATATCAAATTAGAGCATTATTTAACGCCTGCTGATATTGAGAAAGAAACTTCATCTCATAAAGGATCATTATATGGAATGGCAAGCCATGGTAAATTTTCAAGCTTTTTAAGGCACGCCAATTTCTCTTCTCAAATTAAGAATCTTTACTTTTGCGGAGGCAGTGTACATCCCGGTGGCGGAATTCCGTTGTGTTTACTATCTGCAAAAATTGTATCTGACTTAATTGAAGAAAAACATGGACTTGCATTTAAAAATTAACTCTCAACTTTTCATAATCTGGCTGTTTCATCTGTCAGCCATCATCGGGATTAGCTCAGGATATTCAGATTGGTTTTTGTCCAAAACACCACTGAATCTATGTGTGCTGCTTTTGGTAATGATTCTGAGTTTTAATTTAAAAAATATCAGAAACCTGGTGGCTTTTATTGTGATCGTCATTTTAGGTTTTTCTGTCGAAGTTCTAGGGGTGCATTTTGCGTGGTTTTTTGGAAAGTATTCCTATGGTGATAATTTTGGAATCAAACTTTTCGATGTGCCTCTCTTAATTGGTGTTAACTGGGGAATTCTGAGCTTGACAAGCTATACAATCGTGTCAACTTATGTTAAAAAATTATGGCTTAAAGCTGTTTTAGCAGCCCTCTTAATGCTTACTTTAGACTACTTAATGGAATACATTGCACCCAGATTTGATTTTTGGGAATTTCATTCTGAGGCTGTACCCTTTCGTAACTATGTCTCTTGGTTTCTTTTTGCTTTCCTGTTTATATTGATTTGTCACTTTTTAAAAGTAAAAGGCAGTGTCAAAACGGCGGCTCACATTTTTGGTGTTCAACTTATATTTTTCCTATATTTCTATGGTTACTTTTGATTACATTATAATTGGTGCGGGTGCCGCAGGTCTTCATCTGAGCATGGCTTTGAAAAAAAGTGGTTTGCTCAAAAACCGCAAACTCTTAATTCTCGAGCCAAGTGCGAAAGACAGGGATGATAAAACATGGTGTTATTGGGAGAAAAATTCAGGTAACTGGGATCATGTCGTTACAAAATCATGGAGAAAAGGAGAAATCGTAGCCAAAGACACCGCTATCAACTTTGACCTCAAAAATTACCGTTATAAAATGCTGCGCTCAATCGATTTTTACGATGCCTGTAAAGATGAGATTGCACAAGAAAAAAACATTCTTTGGGCACAAGAAAAAGTTACTGATTGCCAAGAAAACCAAGCATATGTATGTGTAAAAACAAATGCAAATACATACAATTCTAGCCTAGTCTTTGACAGCAGAATTCCTTCAAAATTCTATGATCAGAATGATTCCATTCATCTGCATCAACATTTTAAAGGTTGGTATATTCAAACAAAAAAACCGTGTTTTGATGCTGATTTTTTTACGATGATGGATTTCACTGTCAAAGATAAAAACACCACAAGTTTTACTTATGTTTTGCCCGTAAGTCAAACGGAAGCTTTGGTTGAATTCACCTATTTTTCACCAGACATTGTAGCTGATCAAACTTATGAACACCACCTTAAAACATATCTCAAACATAGAAAAATCAATAATTACAATATCATTTCCGAAGAAAAAGGCGTCATTCCGATGAGTAGTTTTGACTTTGATGCTTTCCCTTCCTCTCGTATTCATAAGATAGGAACAGCGGCTGGCTGGGTAAAAGCCTCCACAGGTTACGCCTTTAAAAACTGTGAAAGAAAAAGTCAAGAAATTATAGATTATTTAAAGGCAGACAAAGATATTTCCAAACTTAAAAAACCTCTTAAATATAAACATTACGATAAAATGTTTCTAGATGTTCTCAAAACTAGAAATGAGTTTGGTGAAGACTTGTTTTATAAAATGTATAGCCAGAATCCGATTGAACGCATTTTTAGATTTTTGGATGAAGAGTCAACGCTTACTGAAGATCTGAAAATCATCTTGAGTTTAAACTCATCACCTTTTCATCATGCTTTTTTGCGGCATTTAAAAAGAGGTTTGCAAACCTCTTAATATGCTTTAATTGCTAAGATTCTGAAAGTCGCAAAAAGTTCTTCTTTAAAGAAATTCTGCTCTCTTGCTTTTTGAATTGCATTGCGATGTCCTTGGGAGTGATACACATAATTCAGCATTGCCTCATGCGTTTCCCAATGGCTAAAAGTGGCCATTTGAACAAAGGGTAGCTCCCCAAATCCCTTGGCATAAAACAAGTGTTTTTGTGCATTTAAAATAGCATTCGCAGAAGGGACTGATTCCCAAAATTTTAATAATTTTGATCTGCGAATTGAAGCACGTGTCAAAGCAACAATAGCTTCTTTTTCTCCAGGTTTTTGCGGTAAAGTTGGTTTGAAAATTGATTCCGTATTCCACAGACCACGGATTGTGAGCGGTTGTAAAAAGTAAGTTTTCACGTCAGAGGCATTCTTTTGGTATTTTAAAAACAATGTAGAGCTCTGCTGAAAATCTTCAGCAGCTTCAATTGAATCCCAGACTTGAAAAAGAGCAAAAGTAGAAAAATCTGCCCACGGTCGGAATCCCTGCTTGCCGCTTCCCATCAACTTATAGAAAGATTGATTTTTAGTGGTTTTCAAGGTTTGATGTGCAAAATGCATTTGTGATAAAGCCCAAAATTTGGACTTAAAATCATCAAATTTAAAAATACTAAAAGTGGCTATTTCATTCACCCTAGCTTGTTTTAACGACGCAAATGTTCATCAATTGTATTCCTAACTTTGTCACTATTCCAATTGGCAGCGCCTATTTTTTTCATCACAATTTCTCCGTCCTTTGAAATCATATAAGTTGTCGGTAGGCTTGAAGATTGAAGTAATTCAGGAGCTTGTGAACGCTGACGATAATAAGGCAAAACATAATCATTTTTAGACATAAAGCTCTCTGATTTTTCTGACTCCTCATTGGTCACAAAGTAAAAGTCAACCTCATCTTTATACTCAGAATATAAATTTTGAAAGCTAGGCATTTCAGCGATACAAGGCGCACACCAAGTTGCCCAATAGTTGATAATAACGACTCGATCTTTGGATTGATTAAAATTGATATCTTTCTCACTCTCATCCATCAAAATCCAATTGTAGTGCTCTAAACGACTCCGGTCATCTGCGTCAATTTCTGACGGACTAAAAGCGATAATTTTATTGATAAAAACCTGAATTGGCATGCGTGTTTGTGGAACGATTAATAAAACCACAAAGACACCAAAAATAATATTACTCCAGTGCTTTTTAAAAAATGATTGCTTTTCCTTCTCTTGCTTTTCCATGGCTTTAAAAATATAAAAAAACCACCTCGAAAGGTGGTTTTTAAGTCTTATTTACCAATTAAATACTTAAGCATTATTTTGTTTTTTAATCATATTCAAAGCAGATCCTTCTTTAAACCAATTGATTTGTGCTTGGTTGTATGTATGAAGTGTCTTGATCGTATCTTTTGATCCATCAGCATGAACAATCTCTAATGTTAGAGGCTTGTCTTCCGCGAAATCCTTAAGATCCAAAAAGTTGAATGTATCATCCTCTTGAATAAGATCGTAATCACTTTCATTTTCAAAAGTAATTCCGAGCATTCCTTGTTTTTTCAAGTTTGTTTCGTGGATACGTGCAAAAGACTTAACAAGAACAACACGCACACCTAAATGACGTGGCTCCATTGCTGCGTGCTCACGTGAAGACCCTTCTCCATAGTTGTGATCTCCAACGACGATTGTAGGAATTCCTTCTGCCTTGTATTGTCTCTGTGTCTTTGGTACAGCATCATACTTTCCTGTCAATTGACTTTTGACAAAGTTTGTTTTCATATTGAAAGCGTTAACCGCCCCAATCAAACAGTTGTCAGAAATATTATCAAGGTGACCTCTGTATTTCAACCAAGGTCCTGCCATAGAAATATGGTCAGTTGTACATTTACCGTCCGCCTTAATCAAAAGTCTTGCACCTGTCAGATTTTCACCATCCCAAGGCTCAAAAGGGGTCAAGAGTTGGATACGTCTAGAATCTTCATCGACAACGACATCAACACCACTTCCGTCTTTTCTAGGAGCGACATAACCGTTCTCTTCGACTTCAAATCCTTTTTCAGGAAGTTCAATTCCTTTTGGTGGATCGAGTTTAACTTCCTCTCCATCTTCATTGATCAGCGTATCATTCATCGGGTCAAAATCTAAACGACCTGAAATTGCGATGGCAGCAACCATTTCTGGTGAGCCCACAAAAGCGTGTGTATTTGGATTTCCATCTGCACGTTTTGAGAAATTTCGGTTAAATGAATGAACAATTGTATTCTTTTCATCACCTTTTACATCACTACGATCCCACTGGCCGATACACGGACCACATGCATTTGTAAAGATTGTTGCATCGAGGTCTTCAAATATTTTTAATAAGCCATCGCGCTCAGCTGTGAACCGAATCTGCTCAGAGCCTGGATTGATACCTAAATCTGATTTTGGAATTATTTTTTTATCAACAGCCTGCTGTGCAATTGACGCTGCGCGTGTTAAATCTTCGTATGAAGAGTTTGTACAAGAACCGATTAATCCCCAATCGACTTTAATTGGCCAATCGTTCTTTCTTGCTTTTTCACCTAACTCACCAACTGGCGTTGCTAAATCTGGTGTAAATGGTCCATTTAAGTGAGGTCTTAATGTGCTCAAATCGATTTCAATCACTTGATCAAAATACGTTTCTGGGTCGTTATAAACTTCATCATCACCAGTGAGGTGTTCTCTAATTTTATTTGCTTCGTCTGCAATTTCATCACGATCTGTGGCACGCAAGAAACGCTCCATAGAATCATCATAACCAAAGGTAGAAGTTGTCGCACCGATTTCAGCTCCCATATTACAAATGGTTCCTTTACCTGTACAAGATAAGTTTTTAGCACCTTCGCCAAAATATTCAACGATAGCACCAGTTCCACCTTTCACAGTTAGGATTTCTGCAACCTTAAGAATGACATCTTTTGCGGCAGTCCATCCTTGTGGTTTACCGACTAATTTAACACCAATAAGTTTTGGAAACTTTAATTCCCAAGGCATACCTGCCATCACATCAACAGCATCAGCACCACCGACACCAATAGCGACCATTCCGAGTCCACCAGCATTAACTGTGTGAGAATCTGTCCCAATCATCATTCCGCCTGGAAATGCGTAATTTTCTAAAACAACTTGGTGAATAATACCTGCACCTGGTTCCCAGAAACCGATACCATACTTATCAGACACAGAAGCTAAGAAATCAAAAACTTCTTTACTTGTGTCATTGGCGCGTTTTAAATCAACTTTAGCACCTTGTTTTGCCTGGATCAAGTGATCACAGTGAACAGTCGTTGGCACTGCAACTTTATCCTTACCAGCTTGCATAAACTGCAACAAAGCCATCTGTGCAGTCGCATCCTGACAAGCGATACGGTCTGGAGAGAATTCAACATAATCTTTACCTCTTGTAAATTTCTCAGTTGGTTTTCCATCCCATAGGTGAGTATAGAGTATTTTTTCTGCAAGTGTCAACGGGCGACCGACGATCTCTTTAGCGAGATCAACACGCTTAGCCATGTGACTGTAAACTTGCTTTATCATATCAATATCAAAAGCCATAAAACGTATTTTTTTTGTTAATTGAACAAAAGTAAGAAATATACTTCAGATTAAAAAGTCATCAAGACATCTAAAGTATTAGTGCATTTTATTCATCAAAAAGTCAGTTATGGCTATAAATAATAGTGAATATCCTAAAAAACAAGCTTAAAATTCAAAGATCAATAATTACGTAACGCAAAGCTCGGCCTTTTACCTCTCTTTGTTACTAATTTATAATCGTTTTACATAAGCTTCTGTATGATATCTGTGATATCAATACCTTCTGCTTCAGCTTTGTAGTTTTTAACCACACGGTGCCTTAAAATGCCCTCAGCTACAGCCTGAACATTTTCTATATCTGGAGAATATTTGCCGTGAATAGCTGCATGAGTTTTGGCAGCTAAGATTAAGTTCTGTGAAGCACGAGGACCTGCGCCCCACTCCACATAGTTTTTGACAATAGCCGCGGCTGACTCCTCTAAAGGTCGTGTTTGAGACACTAAGCGCACAGCGTATTCCACAACATGATCTGTGACTGGCATCTGACGGATCAGCTGTTGGATCTCAACAATTTCCTCAGCATTAAATAAGGCTTTTAAATCGTGTTGTAAATTTGCTGTTGTGGCTTTGACAACATCAACTTCCTCTTGGAAACTCGGGTAGGTCAGGTTGATCGAAAACATAAACCTATCCAATTGTGCCTCAGGTAAAGGATAAGTTCCTTCTTGCTCAATCGGGTTTTGTGTTGCTAATACAAAATAAGGTTCTTTTAATTTAAAGTGTTCACCAGCTACGGTCACTGATTTTTCCTGCATAACTTCAAGCAATGCAGACTGTGTTTTGGGCGGTGTTCTGTTGATTTCATCCGCCAAAACAATATGACTAAAAATAGGGCCTTTTATAAATTTAAACTGACGGGATTCATCTAAAATTTCGGCTCCCAAAATATCACTTGGCATGAGATCTGGCGTAAATTGAATGCGCTTAAAATCAAGTCCGAGTGTTTGTGAAATTGTGTTGACCATCAAGGTTTTTGCAAGACCAGGCACGCCAATAAGAAGAGCGTGACCACCAGAAAAGACAGAAATTAGGATCTCATCAACGACTTTGTCTTGGCCAATGATCACTTTCCCGATTTCTTTTTTTAAGCTTTGATATTTATCTACAAAATTATTAATGACTTCAATTTCAGACATAATTTAATTTTTCATCCATTTCTTAGCAAACTCGCAGTCTCTGTATTCGCCATTAATTTTGATGTAGGTCGATTTTAGCTTTTCATCCGTCCATTTATCGATTGCCCTAGATTGTTTTTTCTTCAACGCAAGCTCTCTTACTTTAGTATAGTCATCGTTGAAGTCGGCAATGTGTTCATCGATTTTATTACTCACCGTGATGATCTTAAAAAAGACTTCATTGGTCCGTTCTTTAGAATCTGTCAAAACTCCAGATACTTCTCCTTCTTTTAGACTAACCACTTGATCATAAATGTCTGGATCAATCTTAGAAAGTTCAAAACGCGTATCACCTGTTGCGCTATTGATTAATTTTCCACCACTCTCACGGGTTTCTTTTTCATCAGAAGCCTCACGTGCTGCATCAGCAAAACTGACTTCTCCAGATTCAATTTTTTCCCGAATCTTTTTGATTTTTGCTTTAGCTTTACTGACTGCATCTTTTGTCACTTCTGGGTATAATAAGATGTGACGCACATCAACTTCTTGTCCTCTAATTTTCTCGACAGTCAGAATATGAAAACCAAAGTCAGTTTTGAAAGGCCGACTCACCTCGCCTTCCATTAAACTAAATGCCTTATCTTTAAATTCTTTTACATAAGGATCTTCACGTTTTAAGGTGATCTTTCCTCCTTTTCGACGCGAACCTAAATCCTCTGAATATAAAATTGCTTTGGTTGCAAAACTGGCACCATTTTCGAGAACATCTGTCCGGAATTCATTCAAACGATCAATCACAGCTTGTTCTTCTTTAGGTCCCGTTTCTGGATTAATCACAATTTGTGCAATTTCAACTTCATCCCCCAACATCGGCCGTTCATCCTCAGGAATACCTTCAAAATATTGACGAGTTTCTTCAGGTGTTATTTCAACAGCATCGATAATTTTTCCTTGCATTTCCTCAGAAAGCAATTTCTCTTTATTAATGCGCTGAAGTTCTTCCTTTAGTTCAGCTTCAGTATCGTATTTGTAAAAATCGACTAATTTATCTATGCTGCCGACGCGTTCAACTAAAGCACCTATTTGCTGATCTGTATAAGCATCAACACGTGCTTGGTTAAAAGGAATACTATCTTGCACAGCATGATGGGCTAGCAATTTGTTTTCTAAAATTCTTTCCGCTAAATCACAATAAGTGACTTCCGCATCATAACCTTGGGATTTCGCATCTTGGTAAAGCTTTTCAATATCACTCTGTAAAACAAGGTAATCACCAACTACACCAGCGACACCATCTATTTTCACTCGGTCAACCTTATTGGTTTTTACCGAATCTACTTTGCTTAATTGTTCTTGATTGTTGAGCAGGTTATCCTCTTCATCAACTGTAATTTGGGCAAATGTCATCTGAGACATTAAAAGCACTCCAAAAACATATAGAAAGCTCTGTTTATTCATAAATTGTATATTCATTATTTTGTATCGCATCTTCTTTTATCTCTTGCTGTATTTGTTTGGAAACTTTCAATTTCATTTTATTGATCAAAACCTGCTTAACCGTTGGTTTTATATAGCTTAAAGGAGCTTGATCATTTCGTTCTAAGCGATCTTTGACAAAAATAAATACAAACGTATCTTTTAAATTTGTTTCTGCAAAGCCATTTTGCTTAAATAATTCAGATTCAAAGCTTTCCTCAGCCTCTAAATTAAATTCTTTAAGGATATCTATTTCTCTCACCCAAACTGAGTCATTAAGGTATAATGCGTTAAACTCTAACGACTTATTTGCTAAAAAATTTTGATCTTTTGGCGTGAACTTTTTAAAACGCTTTCTAATCTTTGAAATATCTTGTAGATCTTTTTGGAGTTTGATATACCTGATTTTAACCAAATTTTCATTCAGCTTAAAGTTGAGTTTATTCTCCTCGTAATACGAAATAATCTCAGTAGAATCAATTTCTTGTTTGACCTGCGCTTCAACCAAAGCATCTAAATATGCTTTTTTATATAATTCGTGTTTGTACTTCACGGAAAGACTATCAAATTCTTGTTTGCGTGATTTTGGTAAATTCAATTCTGCTCTATCTAAAATGAGTTTATCATTTGCCCATTTCTCTATATAGGATTTCACAAAAGACAAACTGTCATTCCCTTTTAATTTTTCTGGAATATGCTTGATCAAGTCTTTTTTATAAAGCTTATGTTGATTTGCGCTGGCCACAATATCACCCTTTTCTTCAGGTTGAAGAAATTGACACGCATGCAGTGTTTGTACTAAAACACAAAGTATAATGAGTTGAGTCTTATTCAAAAGATTGTTTTAATGTCTTCAAAACGTCTTTATCTACCGAAATCGTATACTTTTCTCTTAAAGTTTTCAACCACGCCTCCTCTGTCTGTTTTTGCAACAAGTTCATAATCTGTCCACGCACCTTATTAAATTCAAGTTGTGCTGCGGGTTGTCTTTCAATAACATCTATGAATACATAATGGCCATTGTGTTTTTTTAATCTTGATACAGATTTAGTCGAGAATAAAGAAGAAGGAATTTTTATACTTTCTTTATTCATTTCGGTTTTATCGACCATTACTTCAGGAAAATTTTCAGTTAATTCTGCTAAAGCGGCTTGACCTTGTTTCTTATAGACTTTTCTGAATTTTCTCAAATCATTTTTATTTGGCGATGTAAAAACACGCGCTTGAATATTTTCTTTTGTGTAAAAATCTTCAAGATGCTGATCATAATACTTGTGCTGGGCAATGCTATCTTCTGAAACAGGATCCCATACCTTGTGCTCCATCACTTCAAACAACAAAATACCATCTTTGTAAGTTTTAGCTGAACCTGCGAAATCTGGATTAAGCCTCTCTAACTCCTGACGGTGGTGAGCGATCAATTTATCGTATAAATAATCATCTAATGTTTTGGTCAAACGTTCGTTTAGATTGGCTTTTGACGCAAAGCCGAGTTGATTTTTTTCAAAGTATTCAAGAAAATTCTGATACGTATACTTCATATCAGTAAATTCAAATAGAACTGTCGACAGAGGCGTCACAGGTTTTTTAATATTTTCGATTTTGAATGTCTTACCCATCTTCGCCTTTTCTATTATCTGATAAAGCTTATCGCTATAGTTCATATCAAACTCTGCTTCATAGCGCTCTTGCAAATTTTTTGAAATCTGCGCATTGATCAACTTGGCACGTGAAGATGTTTTGACCTTTTTCCGAATCTGAGGCTTCATCTCTTCATAAGATGCTAAGGAATCGACTCGATTTAGCTTTATAATATGCCAGCCAAATTTCGTTTCTACTGGATCAGAAATGCCATTGATTTCTTCTAGGCTAAAAGCTGCATTTTCAAAACGTTTTGAGTTGACTTCCGAAATACCAATTGGTCTCAATTCACCTCCATTTTGTGCTGTATTATTGTCATCAGAATATTGTTTGGCCAACTCCCCAAAATTTTCTACTGTGACTTTATCGTAAATTTTTTGAATCTTATTTTTCACTTCCTCAGCATCTTCTGGCTTGTCAACTGTCAACATGATGTGCGAGATAGAAATCTTTCCTTTTGAGGCTCTTTCTCCTGTTTTTTTAATCACGTGATAACCAAAATCCGTTTTTATGGGTGCAGAAATATCGCCAGTTTCCATTGTATAAACAGCATCTTCAAAAGGGTAAATCATTTTAAAAGCACGAAACCAGTTTAAATCTCCACCATTAGCTTTCGCAGATGGATCATCAGAAAATTCCTTTGCTAGCTTTTTAAAATCTTGTCCTGCTTTTAATTTCTTGCGAACATCCAATGCTTTTTGGTAAGCTTTCAGGGTATCAGCAGGCTCAGCGGATTTGCTTGTTATCAAGATATGTGACGCACGCACTTCCGTTTGATAACGTCTGTAAGTCTCTTTCAACATAGCTTCAGTGACATCACCATTCGCAATATAGCTATCGGCTAATTGTTTGTAATATT
>JAKDUG010000268.1 GCA_030457805.1 Psychroflexus sp. | reverse complement strand
AAAAAAGCCGTAAAATCATAAATGATATACGGCTTTTCTTGGTCGGGGTGGCAGGCTTTCAAAACAAAACACAACCGACTAATAACCAGTACATTACAAAACACTTTTAAAAAATGTCCCCAATATGGACACCTAATTTTTAATACTATTTGTTATTCTTTACATACTCACTTTGAATATGCTTATGTAAATATAACAAAATAGCAGTATATTTTATATTAATAGTCGATATAATCTTGGACAGTTTCAAGATCAATTCCTAGATAATCTGCTAATTCTTGGGTGGTGATGATTTGGTTTTTAGACTTGCCTTTCATCTCCTTGAGTCTTTTTAAGATGCGTTGAGAATGACGCAAACTGAATCCAGTGATGTTCTGGATGTCTGTTGGGTGTACTTGTATGCGTCTCTTGATTTTCATTTTATAGCTATTTACTGCTTTTTTGCTTTCAGTGTGCTTTATCTATGCTTTATCTATGCCTTATCCCTACTCTATTCTCACTTTAGTTTCATATAGCTAATATAAAGCGTTTTGCGCTTATCTAACAAATTCACGGATGACATTTGCGCCTATGCTGCCAAAAGCGTCAAAAACGAAGTAATCGATTGCATCACAAGTCTTTATGCACTTGATTTGATTAAAAATAAATCATTATGGCTAAGCAAACAGGTATTATTAAACTAAAGGGTACTATAGGTGGTATTTCATTCTATAAGACCTCAGATGGACACCTTGCGAGAGAAAAAGGTGGCGTGGATGGTAACAGAATCAAGAATGATCCTGCGTTTCAAAGAACGCGTGAGAATGGTTCTGAATTTGGAAGAGCGGGTAAAGCTGGTAAGGTTTTGAGAGATGCAATCCGATTGCTGCTTCAAAATGTGACAGACAAGCGTTTGTCAAACAACTTGCAGCGTAACTTGATGAAAGTCATCAAGACTGATTCGGTCAATGATCGTGGCGAAAGAACCATCCAAGATGGTGATATGAGCCTTTTACAAAACTTTGATTTCAACACGAAAGCAAAGTTTGGAAGAACGCTTTATGCAGACATCACAGACACTTTAGATCGTGCAACTGGCGAAGGCACAATTGACATTCAGCCTTTTCAGCCGATGACAATGGTTGAGGCACCTGGCGGAACAACGCATTTTAAGGTGGTGACTGGTGTTGCTGAATTAGATTTTGTGAATGAAAATTCAGTCTTTGATTCTGATGAGTCCAGTATTCTTCCGTGGGATAGTTCGACAACCTCAGCGATCAGTATGTCGGCAACGGTGACAGCTACATCAACTTTGCCTTTGATTCAGGTGGTAGGAGTTGAGTTTTATCAGGAAGTCAATGGGACTATGTATCCGCTTAAAAACGGTGCATTTAACGCTTTGAACATCATCGCAGTTGATAACAGTTAATTTTGATTCGACTTGGTTTATATAGAGGGCATTTTCCACAGGGTACGATTGGTGCCCTCTATTTATTTGATGAGTTCTTAAGTTTTACAATTGAACTCCCCTGGAGACAAAATCAACGGAATATATCAGCGATACCTGATGGTATTTATGAATTAAAGCTGAGGTATTCAAAAAAGTTTAAGTGGCATTTATTAGTCGTTGGCGTTCACCAAAGAGATTTGATTTTATTCCATCCAGCCAATGATGCTTTAAAAGAATTGGAAGGCTGCATTGCGCCAGTCAGCAGCTTGGTTGAGGTTGCCAAGGGCTATTCATCAAGAAAAGCTTTGGATAAAATTTTAGAACGACTACGTCCCTACTTTTTAGAAGAGAAAAATGTGATCATCGAATTTAAAAGTTCGCATTTCGAAGAAATTATTTTAAAACAGAAAAAAACACAGAACAATGACAGTTAAAGACAGATACACATCAAAAACACCGAAGTTTTTTAGAAAGTTAAGAAATATAGGTTTAGGGATTTCGGCTGTTGCCGGTGCTATTTTAACAGCGCCAGTCTCCTTACCTGCCTTAGTTGTAACGATTGCAGGTTATGGATTAGCTGCAGGCGCAGCGATTTCAGCGGTGAGTCAGGTGGTGACAGGCAAAGAAGTTGAAGATGAGCTAAAGCTCAAAAGGAAATAAATGAAAAATCAAAGTGATATGACGACACATGAGAAAGTTGGATTTATTGGCGGATCAGCACTGAGTTTGTTAGGCAGTGTGAATCTTGATGATTTCATCACGACGAGTGTTTTGGCCATAACAGGTGCCACAGTCAGTTTTATGAGTTCGGTGGTTTT
>JAKDUG010000267.1 GCA_030457805.1 Psychroflexus sp. | reverse complement strand
TTTTTGTAATTGAATTCAGTTACAAATGATACAAAGAGTACAAAGCTTCTATTTGGTTATTGTCGTTATACTCAATGCGGTGATTTTTAATTTATTGCCAGCAACAGACTTTGAATTTAATTTAATTTTGGGCGAAAACACGTACTGGATTATTAGTGCGCTTTTTCACCTGAGTGCTTTACTTGCTCTTATTAGTATTTTTAAATATAAAGATCGTAAATTACAATTCGTCCTCGGACGCGTAAATATGTTATTAAACTCTGTTTTAGTAGGTGTTTTCGTTTATGGATCACTCAATTTACCTGGAGAAAATGATTTTTCTGAGAAAGGTATTGGGGTTCTTCTTCCTATCATTTCTATCGTATTTATTGTGATGGCAAATAAAGCCATTAAAAAGGATGAAGACCTCGTAAAATCTGTTGATCGATTTCGTTAAACCTCATATCTTAGTGTATTTAGTGTGAAACCCCGTTAATTCGGGGTTTTTCTTTTTCTTTAAAATTTTTCAAAAGAATTTATCTATTAAAAGCTGTTTTTATAGTATCTTTTACGCTTTACTAAATTTTAATCAAATAACTAAATATGCTAAAAAAATTTATTCTCTTAACTCTTGTAGTCACAAGCTTTAGCTGTAAGAGCTTCCAAAATCCTTCATTAGACAATATGACACTCATCCAGCAATCTGAACTCTTAGGCAATGGTAAAGAAGGAATCAAAGGCTCTTATCAAGTGATCACAGATGCTGATGATTGGACTGCCTTAAAAGACAAAATGAATAGCGTTAATGCACAAGGCTTCAAAATGGATCCAGTTGATTTCTCTACAGAAATTGTCATTGCCTTATTTAGTGATCTACAAGGTTCTGGCGGTCATTCTATTGAAATTAATGACATCATCCAGAAGAAGGATAAAATCATTGTACAGGTTAAAAAAACAAGCCCTAGCGGAAGAGCGACATCAATGATGACGCAACCTTACTATATTGTCAAACTCCCACAAACGAAGAAGGAAATCAAATTTGAAACGTCTCAAGCGTCGCACTAAGCACAGTTTGAATACAGTTTTTCATTCAAGTTTATCAACAAAAAAAAACCTCTCGAATTATCGAGAGGTTTTTCTATTTTAGAATAAGAGATAACTCTTATTTTCCTTCCATTTTGTCTTTCAAGGCTTGCAACTCAGAGTTAGCATCACCTAAAGTGGTTTTGCTGTCTTCGCTTTTCGCTTTCTCCTGTGCTTGCTTGACAATGTTTTGCTCTTCTTCTTTATGAATAGCAGTATGAGAAGCAACAACTCGCTTGAACTCTTTATTGAATTCAATCACAACGAAATCTGCTGTTTCTCCTTTTGTCAATTTAGTTTCGTCTTCCTTAATTAAGTGACGTGATGGAACAAATGCAGTAACATCTTCATTTAACTTGATTGTTGCTCCTTTGTCAACGATATCAGATACTTCAGCTGTATGCTTCGTTCCAACACCGTATTCATCAGCGTACTTATCCCAAGGGTTGACTTCTGTTTGCTTATGACCTAAGCTCAGTTTACGTCCATCAACATCAAGTTCAAGAACAACAACGTCTAAGTTGTCACCAACTTTACAAAATTCAGATGGGTGTTTAATTTTCTTAGTCCAAGAAAGGTCAGAAATATAAATCAAACCATCGATGCCCTCTTCTAATTCTACAAACACACCAAAGTTTGTAAAGTTTCTCACTTCACCTGTGTGTTTAGAACCAACTGGGTATTTTGAAGTAATATCAGTCCATGGGTCTGGTGTCATTTGCTTAATACCAAGAGACATTTTACGCTCTTCGCGGTCGAGTGTTAAGATTTTCGCTTCAATCTCATCACCAACATTAACGAAGTCTTGCGCAGATCTCAAGTGTGTACTCCATGACATTTCAGAAACGTGAATCAAGCCTTCAACACCTTCTTCAACTTCGATAAATGCACCGTAATCAGCGATAACTGTGACTTTTCCTTTCACAACATCACTAACCTTGATTTTTTCATCTAAAGCTTCCCAAGGATGCTTGCTCAATTGTTTTAGACCAAGCTGAATTCTTGTTTTGTCTTCGTCAAAGTCTAAAATTACAACGTTTAATGTTTGATCTAGCTCAACAACCTCGTTTGGATGGTTGATTCTTGACCAAGATAAATCTGTAATATGGACTAATCCGTCAACACCACCAAGATCGACAAAGACTCCGTAAGAAGTAATGTTTTTCACAATACCTTCAAGAACTTGTCCTTTTTCTAATT
>JAKDUG010000266.1 GCA_030457805.1 Psychroflexus sp. | reverse complement strand
CCTGATCTCATTGAGGTCAAATTCATTTTCAAATTCAATATTGACAGACTCAGAGTGTCCGCCCATCACAGGAATGCGTACGGCTGTGGCAACGACTTGAATGTTGTCATCACTCAGTATTTTTTTAGTTTCATGCGTCAATTTCATTTCCTCTTTCGTGTAGTCATTATCTGTAAAAACATCACAATGCGGAATGGCGTTTTGGTGAATAGGATAAGGATAAACCATCTTTCCTTTTTCATTGTTCATCTCATTTTCCAATTGTTGTACAGCCTGAATGCCAGTGCCAGTAATGGATTGGTAAGTTGATACGACGACACGCTTAATTTTGAATTTCTGATGTAAGGGATAAAGTGCCATCACCAATTGTGTTGTTGAACAATTTGGATTGGCAATGATATTGTCGTTTTTAGTCAATTGATCAGCATTGATTTCAGGAACAATCAGTTTATAATTAGAGTGCATACGCCACGCTGATGAGTTGTCAATGACTTTAGCTCCGTTCGCTGCAAACTTTTGAGACCATTCTAAAGCAATCTTTCCACCTGCAGAAAAAAGAGCAATATTTGGTTTTTGATCTAAAGCAGTCTGAAGATTGACAATTTTGTAAGCTTCATTTTTAAATTTGATTTCTTTACCAACAGATTTTTCAGAAGCAACAGGGATGAGTTGGTCTATTTCTATATTTTGTTCGGCTAGAACTTGGAGTATTTTTTGTCCAACAAGTCCTGTAGCGCCGACAACAGCAATTTTCATTTCTTAGTTTTTCTCAAAAATAAAGATAAATCTCAGAATAAGATGTTGATTTGTGAAATCATCACCATCAAAAAAGCCATTTCAAAATGATTTTGAAATGGCTTTTAAATTAGGCTCTCTTTATAAGAGAACTACAAAAGACTAATTTATTTTGACTCTAGCATCGCTAGAAACTTATCTAAATTAGGTAGAATGATAATTCTTGTTCTTCTGTTTTTGGCTCTACCATCTGCAGAATCATTATCAGCAACAGGATTGAAACTACTTCTTCCCGCGGCAATTAACTGATTTCCATTGACATCATATTTATCTTGTAATACGCGTACAATTGAAGTGGCACGACGGACACTTAAATCCCAGTTATCTTCGATATAAGATTCTTTTTTCAAGGTTTGTGTATCTGTATGGCCCTCAATTAAAACTTCCATTGCAGGTTCTGACTTGACAACTTCTGCAATTCTTCCTAAAAGTTTGTTTGCTTTTGAGTTGACCCAATAGCTGCCACTTTTAAATAAAAGTTTGTCAGAAATTGTAATCTGAACAACGGTTTGATCAACATCAATATCAATGTCTTCATCATTCCCATCAGATAATGATTGTTTTAAATTGTATGAAACAGCTAAGTTAAGTGAGTCACTTAAAGTTTTAGCACCTGCTAATCTTTCAGGATTTACATTTTTCAATGTTTTTCTCATTGCTTCTTTAGAATCGTTAGAAACAGGCGCTAAATCCCCTGCCATTTCCAGTTTACGATTGTTTTCCTTTTGTAAAGAATTGATTTTAGCATAGTAATTCGAAACGCGTTTCTGAACTTTTTCATACTTAGCTTCATATTCATCTTTTTCGACCCTTGTTTTCATTAATTCAGACTTGGTATTATCCAGTTCTGATTCTAAGGCGCCATATTTCTTCTTGGACACGCACGAACTCGCTAAAACAGAAGCTGATAGTGCAGTAAATAAGAATACTTTTTTCATAATGGGTTAAATTTATGGTTATTGATATCAACACGAACCAAAGGTTTTTCTTATTTTTAAGATGCTATACTTTTGTTAAATTTTATGTTATCGCTTTATTTGTGATAGTCTTTGTGTGTAAGTTATATCGGCATGATTTATTAAAAAAACTGAGTTTGTGGGCTGTTATAAGGCGTTTAACGTTCTGATATCTCTATTTATAAGGGAGGTTAGAATATTTTTTGAAGAAAAATGTATTGTAGGTAGAAACAATTGACACATTTAATGAAGGTATGTGCGTCATTTTTCAGGCAATAAAAAACCTCAATATCTTTAAAATGAGATGTTGAGGTTTTGTTTGAGTACCTTGGGCGGGAACACAAAGAGTAAAACAAGATGAAACAGCAAGAAACTCGAGTTAAGCGTAAAACCTTTGTTGTTGTTATCTTTGTAGCTTATTGATTGCAAACCTATGTTTCATTAAATTACTTGTTGTTAAAAATAATCGTACAATAATCGTACAAATTTAAAGTTATGTATTATCTTTATACAGCTTTAAATTTTACT
>JAKDUG010000050.1 GCA_030457805.1 Psychroflexus sp. | reverse complement strand
CACCACAAATAACGCCAGCTAAGTAAATCCCTTCAATATTCGTCTCCATAGTTTGTGGATTGTAGATTGGCTTTTTAAGGTGATCATCACTTAATTTGACACCCATTTTCTGAATGAATGAAAAATTGGGTTGGTAGCCTGTTAAAGCTAAAACAAAGTCATTAGGAATGCTTTGGATTGTGTTGTTCTTATCTCTAAAATGCAGCTTAGCTTTTTCGATTTTGACAATTTCTGAATCAAAATAGGCTTTGATGCTGCCTTCATTAATTCTGTTGACCACATCTGGACGGACCCAGTATTTAACGCGTTCACCTATATCTTCACCGCGGACAATCATGGTGACATTTCCACCTTTTCTATAGATTTCTAAAGCGGCATCTACAGAAGAATTACTCGCGCCCACAACCACGACATCTTGGGTGGCATAATAATGCGGATCTTTGTAATAATGTGTGACTTTAGGCAAGTCTTCGCCTTCAATATTGAGTTTATTCGGGATATCGTAAAAACCAGTGGCAACCACGATATTTTTAGCCAGATAATTATCTTTTGAACTCTTGATTTCAAAGTGTTGCGCTTTCTTTTCAGTTTGTTCCACTTTCTCAAAAAGCTTGATGTGAACCTGATTGGAAGTAGCCACGCGACGGTAATATTCTAAAGCTTCTTGTTTAGAAGGCTTAGAGTTTGTGCTGATAAAAGGAATACGATCGAGTTCTAGCTTTTCAGAAGTAGAAAAGAATCTCATGTTTTCGGGATAGTTGTACAGCGAATTGACAAGTGTTCCTTTTTCAATAATGATGTATGATAAGTTTTTCTTTTTAGCTTCTAAAGCACAAGCAATACCGATGGGACCTCCACCAATAATCAATACATCGTAAGTCATAATTTTTTAGTTTACTAAAGATTGTAATTCGGCAATGGTTTGTGCCGGATTCTCTGATTTAAATACAAAGCTACCAGCTACTAAGACATCTGCGCCTGCTGTTATTAAATCTTTAGCATTTTTATCTGTGATACCGCCATCAATTTGAATTTTTGTCGATGCATCTTTTTCATTAATAATGGCTTTCAGTTGTCGAATTTTAGCATAGGTGTTTTCAATAAAATGTTGTCCTCCAAAACCTGGATTAACACTCATGATACATACCATATCAATATCCTGAATAGTATCGCGAAGGAGTTCGACATTGGTATGCGGGTTGATCGCAACGCCGGCTTGCATGTTGTGAAGCTTGATGGCTTGCAGATTCCTGTGAAGATGCGTACAAGCTTCATAATGAACAGTGAGCATGTTGGCGCCAAGTTTTGAAAACTCCTCAATATAACGCTCTGGCTCCACAATCATAAGATGCACATCAATAAACTTATCCGTATGTTTTTGAATGGCATTTAAAACGGGCATCCCAAAAGAAATATTCGGTACAAAAACGCCATCCATAATATCAATATGCAACCATTCTGCTCGGCTTTTGTTCACCATCTCAACATCGCGTTGAAGATTAGCAAAATCAGCAGCAAGAATAGAAGGTGCAATTATCTTTGTCTCCATAATTTTATATTAATTTGTACAAAAATAAACATTGCTTTTGAATCTGTTGCCTAATCTAACTTTTGTTTTATGGCTTATCTCCAAGCACTGATCCATTATGCCATGCATTTTGGTGTGATTTATTATTTTGCTGTGAAGTATAAGCACATTGGATTTTCAGCCTCTAAGATTTATTTAATTTTATTAGCGACGCTGGTGATTGACATTGATCATTTATGGGCATCGCCCATTTTTCAAGCTGATCGTTGTAGTGTCGGTTTTCATACTTTTCATTCTGTTTATGCATTAATTTTTTATCTCGCACTTTATTTTTTGAGTCGATCTAGGTGGCTGAAATTGTTTAGCTTTGGCTTGCTGTTTCATCTCATCACTGATGAATTTGATTGTGTGATGACTATGATGAGACTGAAGTAAAATTTATGAATCATTTCAACAAAATCTTATTTTTTGTCTTTTTAAACTGTTTTTTTGCACAAGAGCAGCTGGCACAATCTCTTGCCTTAGAATTTCAGCAAAGCAGGGTATTTGAGGCTGAAATCTTTCATGGTGTTGACGATTTTGGTGCATTTTATTTCAGCTCAGATGGCGTCCTTTATAAACAAACCGCTCAGGAGAAAAACAGCTTTCAAGATTTTCATTTAGGTGAAATTTCACATGTTGATTTATTAAATCCGCTACGAATCAGTGTTTTTTATAAAAATGCAAACACGGTTGTTCTTTTGGATAATCGTCTCAATGAGATTAATCGCATTGATTTCTCGAGCCTTAAAGATCCAATTTCAGCCGAATATGCCTCGACATCACGGAAAAACCAACTCTGGGTCATTGATGCTTTGAGTCGGAGTTTGCTCAATTTTGATATTAAAGACTTGAAAATTATCTCTAAAAGCTTGCCGCTCAGTACGCCTTATATCTCTTTTACTAGCGATTACAATACTTTTATTTATAGCAAGCTTCATGCATTGCAAACCTACTCTACTTATGCAACTTTTATCAAAGCCATTCCTGCAATGCCTATTGGCCAAATCCAACTCAATCAAGGGCGAGTTTTGTATCAATCTGATCAAGATTTGGTTTTAATCAACATCAAAACTGCAGATGAAATAAAGCTAAAAGTTCCTGATATTCTTGTTCAAGACTTTCATTTGAATGGCGAAAACCTCTATCTTTACGACGGAAAAGAGATACATTTTTTCAAAATTTTAGATTAAAACGTTGAAGATATGCATGTTGCAATTGCAGGGAATATAGGAGCAGGCAAAACGACGCTCACACGCTTATTAGCAAAACACTATAAATGGGAACCCGAGTTTGAGGATGTGATTGAAAACCCTTACTTAGAAGACTTTTACAGCGATATGAAACGCTGGTCATTTAATCTTCAGATTTACTTTTTAAACAGCCGTTTTCGTCAAATTTTAGATATTCGCGAAAGCGAAAAAGATGTCATTCAAGATCGAACGATTTATGAAGATGCCTTTATTTTTGCTCCCAACCTATACGATATGGGATATATGTCTGCACGTGATTATCAGAATTATGCTTCACTTTTTGAATTGATGGAATCGGTGACGGAATCTCCAGATTTATTAATCTATTTGCGGAGTTCAGTGCCCAATCTTGTTAAGCAAATCCAAAGCCGTGGACGTGATTATGAAAATTCAATTTCGATTGATTATCTCAACCGCTTAAACGAGCGCTACAACGCGTGGATTAATGCTTATGATAAAGGGAAATTGCTCATTATTGATGTCGATGCGTTAAATTTTGTAGATGAACCAGAGGATTTAGGTGAAATTATCAATTCAATTGATGCCGAATTGTATGGATTATTTTAAAATTTAGTTTCTCTTTTTTGAATAAATTGTTTTAAAAATCTTTGTTATGTTTTCGACTGGTCAACTTATTTTTGCAATTTCATTTTTTATCGTCTTCGTGATTGTCATCATCTTTACCTACAGAAAAGATAAGGCACTTCGCGCGATACATTATAAGAATTCGCGATATGTCATTTATGCATTCTTTGTTTTCTTGATTGTTCTTTTCTTAATGAAATTCATTCTCCATAATTAAACATATCATTTTGGCATAGTAAACGATTTTCTCTATTTTTGAGGAAATCTTACCCCGGATGTCAAAATTTAAATTAATTCTTTTTTTCCTTTTTTGGATTAATTTTATAACTGCTCAAACTGAAGCTTTAGACCGTTATTTTAAGCGTGTTCATCTAGACTCAATCGAATCAATTATTTTTAAAGAAAATACCTTACGGGAAGATGTTGCTCAGTTGGCGACAGCCAACTATTACACCGTTCAAAAAAAACTGGATAAATCTTTTGAAATACTTCTCAGTATTGACACTCTTCAGCTCAGTGAAAAACATAAAGCTTATTATTATCATTATCTCGGGAAAGCCTATGACCATAATAGCACCTATGATCTAGCTGTTGAAAATTATCAGAAAGCACAGGAGAAATATCTTAGTATTGGTGATGAACTGCGCTATAACGACCTCAATCTGGATCTTTATTTTACGATGTTCGATCCGACATTCTATAATGTAGAATCAGATTATCTCGAAACTTATGCCACTTATGCAAAAAAATTAGACAATTTAAATCAGCTGTGTAATTTAGAGATTGAATATGCTTTTAATAGCATAGAAACAGATACAACATTTCAAGATTTTTTGATTCATTTTGACAAGGCTTTTGATTATAATAAAAAAGACGGAAACCTTTTTACACTTGGCATACTCAACACTTACAAGGGAATGTATTTTACCGATTTTGTTTTTAATAAAGATTCAGCACACTATTATTATTCAAAAGGGATAGAGATTAATCGAAAGCTCGGCTTGCAAAATAAAGTGCGTTTGGCTTATCATAATCTCGGACATTTAGAACGTGTGCAAGGGAACTATCAAAAAGCCATTAGCTATGCAAAGAAGGCAATAAGCCAAGGAGACTCTGATATAGATTATGACATGAGTGCTTATGTTTTTCGATTGATGTCAGAAGATTATATCGCACTCAATAAGCCTGATTCTGCTTATGTTTATTTGCAAAAATCAATGGAATCCAGGGATAGTCTAAATGCGCAACTCCAGAATATTAACCTCACGCGCTTTGAGGCTGAAAAAAAAGATAAAGAAAACTTCATTTTAACCCAAACGAATGCGCGTAATCGGATTGTAATTTATTCGACTTTTGGAATTTCAGCTGTCTTGTTGATTCTTTCTTTTTTGTACTATAAAAACTTTAGAAAAAAACAGCTCATCAAGCAACAAAAAGCACAACTGAAAATTAATGAAACTGAAAAAATGCTGAAAGAGCAAGAGCTCAGAGCTATTGATGCTTTGCTTGAAGGACAAGAACAAGAACGCAAGCAAATTGCTGTTGATCTTCACGATAATATCGGGGCGAATTTAGCGTCTATAAGTGCCTATTTTGAAGTACTGAAACAGAAAATGTCAGCGCGTGCTGATGCACATGTTTTTGATAAAACCTACGAACTTCTCAAGTCAACTTATAAGGATATTCGCGGTCTTTCTCATTATAAAAATTCTGCTATTATCGCCGATAAAGTCTTTGTTGTGGCGCTGAGTGATTTAGGACAAAAGCTCGAAGATTTACATCAAATTCAATTTAAAATGCATAGCTTTAATGCACGTCAAAAAATTCCGCAGCATATTGAAGTGGCGCTTTTTAGAATTATGCAAGAGCTTTTGGCAAACATTGTTAAACATGCAAAAGCTCAACAGGTAGAAGTGTATGTCAACTTCTATGATGACAACTTGAATATTATTGTGGAGGATGATGGTATTGGTTTTGATCCAAGTCAGCTTAAGCAAGGTGGAATGGGACTCTCAAGCATTAAAGAACGATTGATGAATTTAGGAGGGGAAATGCAAATAGACTCACGTATCGATAGGGGAACAACAATTATTTTAGACATAAATTTATGATAAAGATCGCCTTTGCAGATGATCATCAGGCTTTGATTGACGGTGTGAAAATGCTTGTCGAAAATACACCTAATTTTGAATTTGTCGATTCGGCCCATCACGGAAATGCAATGTTGAAGTTGTTGTCTCATTATCCGATTGATGTTGTTATTACTGATCTGAAAATGCCAGATATGGATGGCTTTGCACTGACTGAGAAAATCAAAGAAAATTTTCCGAAAGTAAAAGTTGTTATTTTTTCAATGTTTGATCAGCAAGAAGCAGTCGATAAAGGCTTGAAAGCTGGTGCAGATGCTTATGTCCTTAAAACTTCATCTCTTGATGTGTTGATCAAGGCTGTTAATGAAGTTGTTGCTGGCAACAAGTTTTATGGCCATGACATTTCTTCCGATTCTCGAGAAAGTTCTCACGCTAAACAAACGCCTATCTTGTCTGCAACAGAGCGGAAAATATTGAATTTTATTGCCGATGGTAAAACCTCAGAAGAAATTTCAGAACTTCAGAATTGTGCGCTTTCAACGATTTATACACATCGTAAAAATATGGCGTTTAAATTAAAGTTAAGAGGCAAAAATGAGTTGCTTAAATATGCGCTCGTAAACAAATATAACTTTTCTTAAAATCTTAAATTATGTCTATTCTACTCGTTTGTCAACACCGCGAATCCGAATCATGGTACGCTGCTTTTAAAGAAAAAAATCCTGATTTAGATATTCAGGTTTATCCTGATGTTGATGATGCTGAGGGAATTGAATTTGCGATCTCATGGCGACATCCAGAAGGTCTTTATAAAGATTTTCCGAATCTGAAAGTGATTGCTTCAATGGGAGCCGGCGTACATCATGTATTAAAAGACAAAACGATTCCTGAGGATGTGGAAATCACGCGGATTGTCGATGAGAATCTAACACGAGATATGTCAGATTTTGCATTGCTTAATACGCTTTTTCATATTCGAAATTATAATTTTTATATCGGAAATCAGCAAGAAAAAGAATGGGAGACCAAAGCTTACCAACAACCACAAAAAACAAAAGTAGGAATCTTAGGTTTGGGCGTTTTAGGCCGTGCTGTGGCTGAAAAATTACATAAAAACAATTTTCAAGTCTCAGGCTGGTCTAAGTCAAAAAAGAAGAGTGATGCTTTTGAAAGCTATACTGCCGATCAGTTTGATGATTTTATTGCTGAACGCGATATTCTCATTTGCTTATTGCCGCTGACAGAAGACACGGAAGGTATTTTGAATTATAAAAATCTTAAAAAATTACCACGTGGTGCCAAGTTGATTAATCTTGCACGCGGACAACATTTGGTGGAGAATGATTTGATTCAATTGCTGGATGAAGGACATTTAGAAAGTGCTATTTTGGATGTTTTTCAGGAGGAACCTCTACCAAAAGAATCTCAATTTTGGGCACATCCCAAAGTTTTAATAACGCCACATGTTGCCAGTATGACGGATCCACAATCTGTTGTAGATCAGATTTATACGAATATTCAGAATGTCAAGTCAGGAAAGGCACTGCTCAATCGCGTTGATCGTTCTAAGAAATATTAATCGACAAACGGAATCCATAATTCTGAATACCATTTTGCAGGGTTTATTTCTTGATTATTGTCTTTTGATAGCATATAAATAATTGGCATATCATCTGATTTATCTGCAGATTTCACATTTAGATCTTCAAAACTCTGATACCATAATTTATCGATATTGGAGACATTACCCAGTAAACGATGACGTGTGTATTTTGCTTTTTCAAGACGTGTTATTTTATAATCGGCATCAATTAACTCATGGGATAATTCCGGCTGAATAAGAAAGAGTTGTCCCACTTGGTAAAGTACTTCATCAGCACTAATCGAATTGATGAGAATACAATCTAAAGGCAGATTGATCGGGTTGTCAGTTTGGTGGAGTTTCTCTAAAACTGTTTTTGAATGATGAATAGCTGAATTGAGATCACTTGCTTTCAGTAGAGATGATTTGAGCAAGAAACCGCCAGATAGTTTTTTATCTTCAAGTTGTGTGATATCGTAAGCTTGCATTTCCTGCCGCGTCTTTTTTTCTAGAGTCTCTAAACCTTTTTCCAAGTGTTGATGTGCAATTTCAAGTGCAGTTTCTTTGTTGATGATTTTATTGAGCTTGTCAAAAAAATCGACTTGTGTTGATATTTGTAATGATACAGAACTCAACGCATCACTATTTTTTGTGAGTGTCCATTTGATATCGATAAATTGATCGCTCAACCAATTTTTGAAATGCAGGCGATCAGGGAATTCATTTTGTGTTTGTAAAAGCTGAATGCTACTGTAGCTTGAACGATTTGATTTGAGGAATATTTTCGTTGAATCTGTTTTTGAGGAAGTCGACCAATTCTCTCTAAAAGCGTCAAAATCTTGGAGCTTATTGATTAGAATTTCCTCTGGAATGTTGAGTTCTTGTTTTACAAAATCTTGGGTTTCCATTTTTTGAAAAAAGACATAGAAAAAAAGTCCAATTAAAATCAGAAAAATGCCTAAGCTGATATAAAGTGTTTTTTTCATGGTTTTGTAACTTATCAAAGAGGTGATATAAGATAAACAAAAAAGCCTTGGCCAGCTGTTTTTTAAGTGAATTTAATCGATTTAAATTCAAACTTGAGTGCCACAAAAACAAGTTCTTTCTATTGTTTAAAATTTTTCAGATTGATCTTGTTTTTGAAAATACCCGAGAAAAAGGTCGCAAATAAAATGATTAAAGATAGGTACGGCTCTTCAATTGAAATCAAACCATTTAAACTGAGAAAAGTATTTGCCGATGCTATATCGACAAATACTTTTAAAATTTCTATCTCTAAAAAGTAAAACGAGGTTTTTCTACTTCTAGGCTTTACTTTTTTCTGCAGTTAATTCAGCGATCTTGATAATGACTTCAGTGGCTTTGACCATATTTTCTAATGGAACATATTCAAATTTCCCATGGAAGTTGTGTCCACCAGCAAAAATATTAGGGCAAGGTAAGCCCATATAGCTGAGTTGAGCGCCATCAGTACCGCCACGAATAGGTTTGATAATTGGCTCAATATGTACAGCTTTCATCGCTTCTTCAGCAATATCAACAATATGTTTGACAGGCTCTACTTTTTCTTTCATGTTGAAATACTGATCTTCAATTTTGATTTCAAAAGTGTTATCACCAATTTCTTCGTTGAGTGTTTCAGCGATATCAAGCATCAATTGTTTACGCGCTTCATACTTATCTTTATCGTGATCGCGAATGATGTAATTGAGTTTTGTTTCTTCAACTTCTCCACTGACAGATGTCAGGTGAAAGAAGCCTTCATAGCCTTCAGTTTTCTCAGGAACTTCATTTTTTGGTAAGCTGTCCATAAAGCGTTGGGCAAGGTACATGGAGTTGATCATTTTGCCTTTCGCATATCCAGGATGTACAATGCGTCCGTTGACAGATACAATGGCAGATGCCGCGTTGAAATTTTCATATTCTAGTTCGCCAATTTCGCTGCCGTCCATAGTATATGCATATTCAGCTCCAAATTTATCGACATCAAATTTATGGGCACCACGGCCGATTTCTTCATCAGGTGTAAAGCCCACTTTGATGTCACCGTGTTTGATTTCTGGATTTTCAATCAGGTATTTCATTGCTGCCATAATCTCAGTAATGCCAGCTTTATCATCAGCACCGAGTAGGGTCGTGCCATCTGTTGTGATGATTGTGTTGCCAAGGTAGCGTTTGAGGTCATCAAAATAACTAGGTGATAAAACGATGTCTTTTTCTTTATTGAGGATGATATCTTTTCCGTCGTAATTTTCGTGAATTTGCGGATTGATATTTGTTCCTGAATAATCTGGTGAAGTATCAAAATGTGAAACAAAACCAATAGCAGGAATTTCATGATCGCAATTTGAAGGCAAAGTCGCCATTACATAAGAGTTTTCGTCAATACTGACGTCACTCATGCCGATTTCATCAAGCTCTTCTTTAAGCAAATTGGCTAAGTCCCACTGCTTTTCTGTACTTGGCGTTTCATTTGAATTTGGATCACTTTGTGTATCAATTTTTATGTATTTTAAAAATCGATCTAAAATCTCTTTATTATCCAGCATATTTTTATTTTTTAATAGCATCAAAAATACACAATTTATTTTTCCTTTTCTGCGGAAATTCAATTGAGAAATCTCTAAATTAAGTTATTTTTGAAAAAACTATGACCTGTGTACAACTCATTGCTAAAACCACTTCTTTTTCAATTTGATCCTGAAAAAGTACATCATTTTACCTTTAAAGCCTTACACGAAATGTATAAAATGCCTGGGCTTAAATCTTCTTTTTTTGAAAAATATCAATTACACGCACCAGAATTAGAAACAGAGGTTTTTGGAATAAAATTTCCAAATCCTGTTGGTTTAGCGGCCGGTTTTGATAAAGATGCAAAGCTTTTTAAGGAGCTGTCAGCTTTGGGCTTTGGTTTTATTGAAATAGGGACAGTGACGCCACAACCGCAAGATGGCAATCCTAAAAAACGTTTATTTCGTTTAAAGGAAGATCAAGCAATTATCAATCGAATGGGGTTTAATAATGGAGGTGTTGAGGCCACAGTTCAACGTTTGAAACAAAATAAGAATGTTATTATCGGTGGAAATATCGGTAAAAATAAAATCACAGCGAATGAAGAAGCACTCAGTGATTACGCAATTTGTTATGATGCTTTAGTCGGTGTGGTTGATTATTTTGTCGTCAATGTGAGCTCGCCAAATACGCCAAACTTAAGAGCACTTCAGGATAAAGAACCTCTGACGAAATTACTTTTACATCTTCAAGAGCGCAATGCAAAACAAGCAAAGCAGAAGCCTATTCTTTTAAAAATAGCACCAGACTTAACAGATGCGCAACTTCTTGATATTATAGATATTGTTGAAACAACCAAAATTGCAGGTGTCATTGCAACCAATACAACCATCAGTCGTGAGGGATTAACATCTGCTGATCGTGAAGAAATGGGTGGACTCAGTGGGAAACCTTTAACGCAACGCGCAACGGAAGTGATTCGGTTTTTGAAAGACAATAGTCAAACCAAGTTTCCAATTATTGGTGTTGGTGGTATCATGACGGCAGCCGACGCGATGGATAAATTTAAAGCTGGCGCAAGCTTGGTGCAGGTGTATACTGGATTTATCTACAAAGGGCCGCAACTCATTAAAGACATCAATGCAGCTGTTATAAAAGAACGACAACAAGACTAAAGTGATTCTTATCTTAAACGAAGGACTTCTGAAGGGCGTTAATTCTAAAGTTGTCATTTAATTTCTTGTGAAAGCTTTTTCAAATTCAGCAAAATCTTATCTTTGAGGCATGGAATCAGTGAAAATAATCGAGTGTCCACGCGATGCGATGCAGGGCATCAAAAAATTTATTTCTACCGATAAAAAGGCAAGTTATATTCAATCTCTACTCAAATGTGGTTTTGATACTATTGATTTTGGAAGTTTCGTATCTCCAAAAGCAATTCCGCAAATGCGCGATACTGCCGAAGTTTTAGGAAGATTAGATTTGAGTTCATCCCAGAGTGAGCTGTTGGCAATTGTCGCTAATTTACGTGGTGCTCAGGATGCTTGTCAGTTTCAAGAGATTGATTATTTGGGCTATCCTTTTTCAATTTCAGAGAATTTTCAAATGCGCAATACACATAAAACAATCGCAGAATCGGTTGAGGTTTTAAAATCAATTATTGCTGTGGCCGAGCGTCATGATAAAAAAGTCGTCGCTTATTTATCCATGGGTTTTGGTAATCCTTATGGCGATCCTTGGAATGTTGATATTGTTGCTGAATGGACTGAGAAACTCTCTCAACTCGGTGTTCATATTTTATCTTTGTCGGATACGGTTGGCACTTCCGATTCCGAAACGATTGATTATCTCTTTTCGAATTTAATTCCTGAATATCCAAGCATTGAGTTTGGTGCACATTTGCATACAACGCCAGATGCTTGGCATGGTAAAATTGACGCAGCTTACAAAGCAGGTTGTCGGCGGTTTGACGGTGCTATTCAAGGTTTTGGAGGCTGTCCAATGGCCAAAGACAAACTCACAGGGAATATGCCGACCGAAAAAATGCTCTCTTATTTTACGCAGCACAAAGTTGATGCAAACGTTAAAATGACAAGTTTTGAGGCAGCATACAATCAGTCGATGCAGGTTTTTGAATAAGACTTAGTCAGCTCATTTTTTCTCTCTACCTTTGCAAGGTGAAAAATTCTAAGAAAGACATTCGTGCGTTAAGTAAAAAAGAGTTACAGGATTTCTTTGTGGCTCAAGGTGATAAAGCATTTCGCGGTACACAAGTTTATGAATGGTTGTGGCAAAAAGCGTGTTATGATTTTGATGATATGACAAATATCTCAAAGGAAACACGAGAAATGTTGCAGAACAATTTTGTGATCAACAACATTAAGGTTGATACAATGCAGCGGAGCTCAGATGGCACAATTAAAAATGCTGTCAAGCTTCATGACGGGTTTACCGTTGAATCTGTTTTGATTCCGACTTATTCTCGGACAACAGCTTGTGTTTCCTCACAGGTGGGGTGTAGTTTAGATTGTCAATTTTGTGCCACAGCAAAATTAAAGCGTTTGCGCAATCTGAATGCCGACGAAATTTATGACCAAGTTGTCGCCATTGATCGCGAAAGCCGTTTGTACAACGCGATGCCTTTATCCAATATTGTTTATATGGGAATGGGGGAGCCGCTGATGAATTACAACAACGTATTAAAATCAATTGAAAAAATCACATCTTCAGAGGGTTTAGGGATGTCGCCAAGACGTATTACCTTGTCAACTTCTGGTGTTCCTAAAATGATTAAAAAACTAGCCGATGATGAGGTGAAATTTAATCTAGCTGTTTCCCTGCACTCAGCACGTAATGAAGTGCGAACACAAATTATGCCTTTTAATGAAAAATTTCCGTTAGAGGATTTGCGTGATGCGCTCATTTACTGGCATGAAAAAACAAATAAACCTGTCACTTACGAATA
>JAKDUG010000265.1 GCA_030457805.1 Psychroflexus sp. | reverse complement strand
GCGCTTGTCGGATTTTTGGCTGGTGCAGGTGTCTTTATGCTGATAGAAAAATTCTTATATGCATAAATAATCCAAAATATATTGAGCTCATTTAAAAGCTTTGCATCAACCAATTTGGTGTAAAGCTTTTTTATTTGGCCTTTTATTTCTTTTAAAATCTATCTTACTATCTCTTGATAAAAAATCTTGTTAACCGAGATTATTTGTTATAACTTTGAACGATAATCCTTTCTCCATGAAAAATCTTTTCCGTTTTCTTTTACTAAGCATATTTTTAATTTCAATTTCATGTCAAGACAAAACACCGCCTGAAACTGATAACTTATTTAAGTTCAAAGAATTTATTTCTTATCACACACAAGGGAGAGTTTCCATTGCAAAACCTATCAGGATCGATTTAGCTCAGCCTTTAGAGCAATATGAATTATCACAGGAAATACCAGCAAGTTATTTAGAAATTTCCCCAAATGTCAAAGGGAAATTATATGTCGAAAACAATAATTCTTTAGTTTTTCAACCTGATGAAAACCTAAAACCAGATACTGAATATCAAGTTACATTAAAATTAAGTGAGCTTTATGATGACATTGGTGATGATTTTAAAAAATTCAGCTTTAGCTTTAAAACAATTCAGCCAAATTTTAAAGTCAATCTCGGGAACTTACAATCTTATTCTAAAGAATGGCAGTACGTAACAGGCGAGATAGAAGCTTCAGATGTAATTGATTTTTCAAAAGCAAAAAAACTTATTAAAGCGTCTCAAGACAAGAAAAGCCTTTCTATAAAATGGCAAGACCAAGCTCAAGATGGAAATTACTTTAGATTTAAGATCGACAGTATTAAACGACAAGTTGATGATTCTCAAGTAAGGATTGAATGGGATGGTAAATCTATAAATGCTGAACAGCAAGGACAAAGTGATTTTGATATTCCTGGTCAAAATAATTTTACCATCATCGATATCAAAACAAATTTGGCTCAACAAAGTTCGTTAGCAATTAACTTTTCGGACCCGCTTGATGAGAACCAAAACTTTAAAGGCTTAATAACGATTAAAGATCAAAATAACTTGCGATTTGAAGTTGATGGAAACTTGCTTAATGTTTATCCTTCAACTCGAATAACAGGTCAAGTTAATATCAATATTTTTAAAGGCATAAAAAATAATTCTGGCTATTCATTAAAGAAAGATTTTTTAGAAACTGTGTCTTTTGAACAACTAAAACCTGCGGTACGTTTACTTTCTAAAGGGGTTATTTTACCAAGTTCAGCATCTACACCTATCTATTTTGAAAGTGTCAATCTTTCAGCTGTTGATGTTCGTGTCATCAAGGTTTTTGAAGATAATATGTTACAATTTCTTCAATCTGGTAATTTAAATTCACAAAACAATTATAACATTCGACGTGTCGGTCGACGAATTGCTAAAAAAACGATCAATCTTTCTCATGAAAACGATTTGGAATCTAATTCATGGAAAGCACATGCGATTAATATTTCAGATTTTATAAAAGCTGATCCAGGTGCGATGTACCAAATTGAAATCAGCTTTAAAAAAGAATACAGCAATTACGAATGTGCTGAAACAAATCATTCGACAGAAAATGAAGAAGTCAATGAGACACATTTCACTTCAGTAGAAGAAGAGCTTGAAGAACAATATTGGAATAATGAAATTTATGATTGGCGAAACACACCATACAATTGGCAAGAGCGTGACAATCCTTGTGATCTTTCATACTATGACGAAGATCGTTTTGCGAGCATCAATGTTTTAGGATCAGATTTGGGACTTATTGTTAAAGAAAGCAATAATCGCTCTTATCATTTTGCGACAACAAACCTCATCACAGCTCAACCAGAAGGTGGCGTCACTGTTGAATTATATAATTTTCAGCAACAGCTCATTTCTTCAATAAGAACGAATCAAGAAGGCTTTGCACTAAGCGATAATTCAGAAAAAGCAGCTTTCGCTATTGCGCGCCAAGGACAAAATTATGCTTATGCTAAACTTGATGGCGGTAATGCTCTTTCTTTAAGTAAGTTTGATGTTTCTGGGAAAATTTTGGAGAAAGGTTTAAAAGGATTTATTTATGCTGAAAGAGGTGTGCACCGACCAGGAGATACCATTCATTTAACTTTTGCATTAAACGACAAAGCAAATCCTTTACCTAAAAATCATCCTGTCAAATTACAGGTGACTGATGCTCGTGGAAAATTAGTGAAGCAAGAAGTTCTCAGCGAGAATAAAGATTCTCAAAATGCTAAAAATGGCTTTTATTATTTTCCTATCATCACTGAAGA
>JAKDUG010000264.1 GCA_030457805.1 Psychroflexus sp. | reverse complement strand
GAACTATGAGTGGCTAGCATTTAGCCACTCATTTTTGGCGTTAGCAAAAACATAAAGGGTATGGGATATAATCCCATCAAGTACGGCGTGCTAGAACGAAGTGGATAGCAAAGCCAGTGCTTGCCAAACCACATTATTACTTGATATTTTGTTGATTATCCTATAATCTACAAACATAGAGAGTAATAAATTTCGAAGAAACGTGGTGGGATTGAATGAGTGAACATGATAATAATTTGGCTAGCGATTTGTCTGTTGGGGGAAACCGTAAACCCAACCGCAAAGAGCCAAAACAAATTAGTTTCAGAGTGAACGAAGGCGAATATGAAAAGTTAAGGTCATCTGCCGAAACTTTGAATATGAGTGTGCCGACTTTCGTTAAGAAAAAGGCACAAGGCAGTCGATTGGTAGCGCCCAAATTAGATAAAGAGACGCGACAATCGATTGTTAAAGATTTAGGCAGTATGGGGGCAAACGTAAATCAGATTGCGAAATGGTTTAATCAACATAAAGAACAAGCAGTGAATTTACCTGAACAAAAATACGATGATTTAATTAAGCAATTTGATGACTTTAAAAAGGAGTTGCATGAGATATGGCAACAACTAAAATAAGCTCAACAAAATCAACATCAAGGGCTATTAATTACGCAGAGAAACGGGCAGAAGAAAAAAGCGCTTTGAATTGCGATATAGATTATGCAAAAAGCAGTTTTAAAGCAACACGTGAAATGTATGGCAAAACAGATGGCAACGAAGGACATGTGGTTATTCAGTCTTTTAAACCTAACGAAGTAACGCCAGAACAATGTAATCAATTAGGCTTAGAATTAGCCGAAAAGATAGCACCTAATCATCAAGTTGCCGTATATACGCATAACGACACAGACCATGTTCATAATCATATTGTGATTAATTCAATTGATTTAGAAACGGGGAAGAAATTTAATAATAATAAAAAAGCACTGCATGATATTCGACAAGCGAATGACGAAGTTTGCCAATCGCATAATCTATCAATACCCGAAGAAAAAGCGAAATTACGTTATACACAAGCAGAATATAGCGTATTGAACAAAGGGAAAACATCTTGGAAAGATGAGATAAGGCATGCCATAGATCAATCGCAAGCAGCGTCTTATGAAGAACTGGGTAATGATTTACAACAAAATGGCATAAAAATTGAACGTATTACAGACAAAACAATTACTTATCGACATTTGGAAGAAGATAAAAAAGTGCGTGGGAAGAAATTAGGCGAAGATTACGACAAAGGGGGCTTAGAAATTGGCTTTAACAGACAAAATGAACAACGAGAAGAACAAGCAAGACAGAGAGAACTTGAACAGGCAAGACGAGAGAAAATCAAGCGAGATAAAGAGCGAGAGAAAGAGTGGGCTCGATTTAATAGAAGTACGCAAGCAATTAGACAGAATAGAGAGCGTAGCGAACGAGAAGAACGAGAACGAGAGCGAAAAGCTAGAGAACTTGAAGAACAGAATAGAAGAGCTAGAGAAGAGCGAGCAAGACAGGAACGAGAGAACAAACATACTCATGAAAAGACTAGAGGCTTCGACCTCGAACTTTAATAATAAGTTAGATGTTTTTGAAGAAAAGACTAAGCATGCAAGATTAAACTTTGAAACAACTGCAAAGCACTATATTAAACGACTTGATGAAGATAATTTGAAATTAGATTTTCAACAAGCTATTCAAGATGAATTAAGCGATACTAAAGACGAAATACGTGAAGTGACGAAACAAGCGAGAGAAGAAACAAAAGAGTATAAAGAAATCTTAGAAAGTAAAATAAAAGACCATAACAAAGTGGTTGATAAATCGAATACAGCGCTAAAAGTGATGACAAAAGGCGTTACAAATATATTTTTTGTGCTAATTATTTTTGTACTTGTAATGCTTGTGACAGGTCCGATAGGTCATTTCTTTGGTATTGAACATTTATATAGCTTTATTAATGGTTTTATTGATGACCACGAAAGTGCATGGCGATATTTGATGTTGATACTTTATGCAGTACCCTATGTATTCTTCGCTATCATTCTGTGGCTCATAGCATTGTTTTTTAGAGTATTTAATGACCTTTAGGTAGATTTATATATAAAAAGGGCTAAATACGCAAAATACCCCCTTAAAATGCAAAATAAATGCAAATAAGGGGGTAACTCCTTATGAAAAAACAACTAATAGTATTATAACACGTTTTTATGCCGAGAAAACTTATTGGTTGGAATGGGCTATGTGTTAGCTAACTTGTTAGCGAGTTGGTTGGACTTGAATTGGGATTAA
>JAKDUG010000263.1 GCA_030457805.1 Psychroflexus sp. | reverse complement strand
CTCTGAGTCTGTCAATATTGAATTTGAAAATGAATTTGACCTCAATGAGATCAGGTCTGCACTCAATAATTTTGAAGGCATAAAAATCCTTGACAATACCAGCGTTAATGTCTATCCAATGCCAATTTATGCAAAAGACAAGGATGCTGTTTTTGTCGGCCGAATTCGGCGAGATTTCAGTATCAAAAATGGGCTCAATCTCTGGATTGTAGCAGACAACTTAAGAAAAGGTGCCGCAACAAATGCTGTTCAAATTGCAAAACACCTCATCGATCATCAACTTCTTTAAAAAAATTACTGATTTTTGTAAAACACCTCTTTTGCGATATGACGGCTAAAGCTATTATGTCGCAAATAACCTTTATATTTACATAAAATATTTTTTAGCATGAAAAGAATCCTTATTGTCAGCATGGTTGCAGGTCTCACTGCATGCCAAAACAATGCTGATAGCGAAAAACAGAAAATGGCAGACTTAGATTATCCAGACACCAAAAAAGTTGAGAAAACTGACACTTACTTTGGTGAAGAAATTAAAGACCCTTACAGATGGCTGGAAGACGATCGTAGCGAAGAAACTGAGGCTTGGGTGAAAAAAGAGAACGAAGTTACAAATGCGTATCTTGACAAAATCCCTTACAGAGACAGCCTAGAAAAACAGCTTTCAGAAATCTGGAATTACGAAAAAATTGGCGCTCCATTTAAAAGAGGCGAGTACACGTATTTCTACAAAAATGACGGTTTACAAAACCAATCCGTTTTGTATCGTCATAAAAATGAAGACGACGCTAAAGAAGCAGAAGCTTTCTTGAATCCAAATAAGTTTAGCGAAGGCGGAACAACATCATTAGGAACAGTCAGCTTTTCGGAAAACGGTGAAACACTTGCTTATTCTATTTCTGAAGGCGGGAGTGACTGGAGAAAAATCGTTGTGATCAATGCTGAAGATAAAACGCAAATTGAAGATACTTTAATTGACGTGAAGTTTAGTGGTATTTCTTGGAAAGGAGACGAAGGTTTCTTCTACTCAAGTTATGATAAACCAGAAGGAAGTGAGCTTTCAGCAAAGACTGATCAACATAAGCTTTACTACCACAAACTAAAGACCGACCAAAAAAATGATGCTCTTATCTATGGTGATACAGACGAACAAAAACACCGTTATGTTTCTGGCTATGTCTCTGAGGACAATAAATATCTCATGGTCTCAGCTTCAAAATCAACTTCAGGAAACCGTCTTTACATCAAAAACTTAACAAAAGACAACTCAAAGTTAGTCGATGTCGTTACAGACTATGAAAATGACGTTAGCGTTATCGAAAATGTTGGTGATAAACTTTATATCACAACAAATTTAGATGCACCCAACCAACGTGTAGTGACTGTTAATGCAGAAAATCCAACACCAGATAACTGGAAAGATTTTATTCCTGAAACAGAACACGTGCTTTCAACATCAACAGGTGGCGGATACTTTTTCGCAACTTATATCGCTGATGCTGTTTCACAAGTAAAGCAATACGACTATGACGGAAAGCTCATTCGCGATGTCAAACTTCCTGGTATTGGAAGCGTAAGCGGATTTGGCACAAAGAAAGAAGAAGAAAACCTTTATTTTTCTTTTACAAATTACACAACGCCTGGCAGCATTTATAAATACAATATCGCTAAAGGGACATCTAAACTATACCAAAAACCTGAAATCAAATTTGATCCAGACCAATTTGAAAGTCAACAAGTTTTTTACGAGTCAAAGGATGGAACAAAAGTGCCGATGATTATCACTCACAAAAAAGGTATTGAACTCGATGGCACTAATCCGACAATTCTTTATGGTTATGGCGGATTCAATATTTCATTGACACCTTCATTTAGTACAGCTAATGCAATTTGGCTTGAGAATGGTGGCGTTTATGCAGTTGCCAACCTTAGAGGTGGCGGTGAATATGGCAAAGACTGGCATAAAGCCGGAACGAAATTAAAAAAGCAAAATGTTTTTGATGATTTTATCGCAGCTGGTGAATACCTCATCGATGAGAAATATACGTCATCTAAAAAATTAGCCATCAAAGGAGGCTCTAATGGTGGTCTTTTAGTTGGCGCGACAATGACACAACGTCCAGACTTAATGCAGGTTGCACTGCCAGCTGTTGGCGTCCTTGACATGTTGCGTTACCACACCTTTACATCTGGTGCTGGTTGGGCTTATGACTTTGGCACTTCTGAAGATAGCAAAGAAATGTTTGAATATCTCCTTGACTATTCGCCTTTACACAATGTAAAAAAGGATGTTGATTATCCTGCCACTTTAGTGACAAC
>JAKDUG010000262.1 GCA_030457805.1 Psychroflexus sp. | reverse complement strand
TTATAATGGTGATATCGTTTTGATGTAGACTTTAGATCTTAGGTTTAAGATGATTTGTTGATTCGCTGTAGGCGCAAGACTCTAGCCTTTTTAATTTTGTTACGAAGCTTCGGGATTGCTTCTCCCGAGACTTCGGGATTTCATCAATGGGAAAAATGAAGATAAGCATTATATAATAATAAATGAAGTCGAGATTTCACATTACGCATTACTAATATAAAACGCGACATAGGACTGTTTGATTTATTGATTAAAGCATGTTCTTTAGCTTTCTTTTTATTAAATGTAAGAAAAGTGGAACGTTAAAAATACCGAAGTCATGGAGGTATTTTAGCGAGAATTTTGTGGTTTGGCGATAAATAAAACACCTCTAAAAAAAACACTTTCTTCAAAGTCCCGACTGATTCGGGATTGCTTATCAAGTGGAGTCACACAGTAATGTTTCACTGAGATTTCGTTTTCTTTGGGCGAGCAAAGAACATGTGTTTCCGATACACACGTAAAAAGCGCATTCGAACTGACAAGATTTTATATTTAAGACGCTTTGAATCACAATGCTTTCTAGTGTCTAATAGGGATCAATCTCAAAACTTGTGTGAATAAAAATATTTGTTTGATGATGTTGAATCATATATTTTAGGAATGATACATTTATTCCATAAGAGCCTATAAACAAAAAAAAGCCTTTCCTAAGGAAAAGCTTCTACAAAGTATTAACTCTGATTTCGAATAAACTTAATTATTCACAACACAACATTACTCTTAATTGCGGTCTGGACGAGACTCGAACTCGCGACCCCCTGCGTGACAGGCAGGTATTCTAACCAACTGAACTACCAGACCGTGTGCGTATTGCGGTTGCAAAGATACACGCAATTTCCACATCTGCAAACTATTTTTAAAAGTATTTTCAAACAAATCAAACATTAACTTCTTAATATCTGATTTTCAATGAAATAAGTTTCTAATATTTTTTGAAAATCAGAATTAATATCGGCAGAAACATAAGAGATTTTGTACTGAAGACAAACAGATTTTAGTGCTGCCGTGTATTCTTGCATATAAGTTTGATAAGCTGATTGATAAGCATCAGTAAATAGCTGAATAGACTGACCAGTTTCTAGGTCTTTAAACTTGAGCGCATTGTTTTTGAAAACAAAATCATTTTCCTGCTGATGATCGAGCACATGAAACAAAATGACCTTTGCTTTTTTGTACTTAAACAATTTCAACGCATCTAATAGCTGATCGCGCTCGGAAGACAACATATCACTAAAAAGAACGACGACGGATCTCCTGCGTATCTTATTGGCGATAAATTCAAAATTAGAATAGAAGTCTGTTCGCGTTGTTTTCTGATCTTGAGCAATGATATGAGAGAGTTGGTGCTCCAAAAGCCTGTAGTGCTTCTGGCTGTTCTTTTCGTTGAGAAAAAGACGCAACTCTTTATCGAAAAAGCTCAAACCAAACGCATCTCTTTGCTTAGCTAACAATTTACAAATGGAAGCGATACATAAAGCTGAAAAACCAATCTTAGAATCTAATTCATCCTTGGCCTTTTCAGGTTTTAAATACATTGATGACGATGTATCTAAGATAAAATGACACCTCAAATTCGTGTCGTCCTGAAATTTTTTGATGTAAAGTTTTTCAGTTCTGGCAAAAAGCTTCCAATCGATATGCCGTGTGGATTCGCCTTGATTGTAAAATTTATGTTCTGCAAATTCAGAAGAAAAGCCATGGAAAGGACTTTTGTGTAGACCAGAAATAAAACCCTCGACAATGCTGCGAACTTTAAAAGAAAAATGTTTGAGATTATGAGCGGTTTTGAGCATAAAAAAGGGGTTTAGTCAGACTAAACCCCAAGATAATTAATTAGAAGAATTCTCTAGAGTAATTCGTCTAAAATTTCTTTATATGTTTCTTTTTGAGCAACACCAACTTGGCGTTTCACAAGTTCTCCTTTATGGAAAACAAGAACTGTAGGAATGTTTCTTACACCGTATTTAGCTGCAAAGTCTTGGTTTGCATCAACATCGATTTTACCGATGACAGCTTTCCCTTCGTATTCTTTAGATAATTCGTCAACGATAGGTGTTAACATTCTACAAGGACCACACCAAGCAGCCCAAAAGTCGATAAGGACAGGTTTATCATTTTCTAATACTGTCGTTTCGAAATCTTGATCTTTTATTTCTATTGCCATAATTAAAATTGTTTACGACAAAAATAGAGAATATAAGTGACCTATGAATAAATTTAAGTGAGATTTAATATAAAACAAATAAAGCCTGTAAGAATAAACTTACAGGCTTTGCTTTAATAAAGAA
>JAKDUG010000261.1 GCA_030457805.1 Psychroflexus sp. | reverse complement strand
TTAAAATTATCTGGAACTTTATTAGGTCTCTTAACAACACTTCCCTTGCTTGGTTTTGGGATTGTCTCAACCTTAACGCCTATTTTCACAAAACGTTTTGGGATTGGCAAAACACTTTTGGCAGCAATGGCCTTGCTTACAATCGGGATCATATTGCGCTCTTTGATGGGGATCTTTGGTTTATATTTCGGAACCGTTTTACTCGGAATTGCAATTGCATTTGGGAATGTATTGATCCCTGCACTTATCAAACAAAACTTTCCGCATCGCGCTGGTTTGGTTACCAGTCTTTACTCTAGCGTCATGGCTCTTGGTGCATCCTTAGCCGCAGGAGCCAGTGTTCCTTTAGCTGTCAGTTACAATTTGGGATGGCGCGGTTCTTTAAGTGTTTGGGCCATCTTTTCATTTATTGCTTTTTGGGTGTGGTTGACACAAGTGAAACATATCAAACGCACAAAGCCTCGGCGTGCTTTTAAGGAAGCTTTAAAAAATTTGAGTGGCAAACGTCTGGTCTGGCAAATTGCCATTTATATGGGTTTACAATCCATGGCTTTTTATGTCGTTTTAGCTTGGTTGCCGGCTATTTTAATAGATTATGGCTATGATTCTTCGTATGCTGGCTGGATGTTAGCTTTATCTCAAGCAACAGGAATTTTAGGCTCAGTTGTCATCCCACTTTGGGCGGGAAAAAGAAAAGACCAACGTTTGGTCATCGGGACTTTAGTGGCTTTAGAATGCCTCTCTTTATTTGGTCTTATTTTTCCAAATCCAACTTTAATCCCTATTTCAGTCTCTATCCTTGGTTTTGTTTTGGGCGGAACTTTTGGTTTGGCCTTACTCCTCATTGTTTTGCGTTCATCCAATGCAGATACCACCGCAGAATTATCGGGAATAGCACAATCAATCGGCTACCTTATTGCAGCCACAGGTCCAATTATTGTTGGGTTTATTCAAGATTATTTTCAAGCCTGGGAATACACAATTATTCTTCTCATCGGTGTTGCCCTGATTAAATTGCTTGTTGGCATAGGCGCTGGAAAAAAACAACAAATCTAAGGTTTTGATCAGTCAGTAAAGACATTCATAAACTTACAAAAACCTTAAGGCTTGCAGCAGCAGAGCATATTAATATTAATATTTAAAAAAATCACTATTTGTCTTTGGTCTAAATAAGATTTATATGTACTTTCGCAGAAATTTTTAATTGAGATATTTGAGAATTTTCTGCATCATACTTTTACTTCCCCTCACAATGAGCGGCCAAATAAAACTTGAAGGTCTTGTGCTAGATGCAAACACGCAAGAACCTTTAGAGAGTGTCACGATTATCGATTTAAACAGCAAGCAATGGAGTATTTCCAATGCAGACGGGGAATTCACACTCCTTTTAAAGTCTAATAAGTCAACCAAAATTGAGTTTCGCTTATTAGGGAAAAAGGTAGAAACACTAAATTTAGATGCAGATGATCTCTATCAATCTCAGGTTATTTATCTACGCGATAAAAACTTGCGCTTGGATGAGGTTGTGATTCACGCTTCAAAAGGACAAAGTTTTTCTGAAATTGTTCTTGAAGAAGAAGCCATCAATCAGGTACAATCCTTTTCCTTAAATGAAGTTTTAGAACAACTTCCTGGACAAAAGATAACCAACTTTAGCCTCAACGAATTTAAGCCAATTGCTTTTAGAACTGTCAGGCCACCTCGGATAAGCGATGAGGGTTTTGGCAACAAATCTTTTGGGACTGCAGTTGTTGTCGATGATATTCCTTTATCTAACAACGGCAATATGCAGTCGTACACTTCTAATATGTCCTCTCCTTTTAATCCAGATTACTTAGGTTTTGGTGATAGATCGGCAGGAACAAGTTTCAACGGGAATTTCACCAACGCTAACTTTGGTGTGGATCTGCGTCAGATTACAACACAAAACATTGAGAAAATTGAGATCGTAGAAGGGATTCCTTCCGCCAAATATGGAGACTTGACTTCTGGCCTGATCAAAATTGACCAAAAAGCTGGTGAATCGCCATTTCTAGCTTATGCTTCTCTCAGAGAAGGCACAACGGAATACGGTTTAAATAAAGGTTTTCAGCTAAGCGAGAAAGCTGGCTTCCTCAATGTTTCTGCGAGTCTGCTCAAGGCCAATGCAAATCCGCGAGTTTCCTTTACCGATTATGAACGCATCAACACACAACTGATGTGGAGCTGGGCCAATACACCTAAAAATATACGTAATTCACTGACATTAAAATACGGTTTCAACATTGATGATGTGAATTATGAAGAAGAAGATAAAGATCAGAAACGCGTCAAAAACGAACAAAAAGACCTGAG
>JAKDUG010000260.1 GCA_030457805.1 Psychroflexus sp. | reverse complement strand
TTCTTTATTTCCCTATTCAAAAAATGGAAACTTTAGAAGCTGGTATTTTTGAATACCACGACAAAATGCCTCTTAAAACAGGCTATAAAGAAAAAGGAATTCGCGTGGTTCCTAATGCTGTTGCACGTCACGGCGCCTACATTTCTAGCGGCGTTATTATGATGCCGAGTTATGTCAATATTGGCGCCTATGTTGACGAAGGCACAATGGTAGACACATGGGCGACCGTAGGAAGTTGTGCGCAAATTGGAAAAAACGTACACATCTCTGGCGGCGTTGGTATTGGTGGCGTCCTCGAACCTTTACAAGCTTCTCCTGTCATTATTGAAGACAATGCATTCTTGGGTTCACGTTGCATTGTTGTGGAAGGTATTCACGTTGAAAAAGAAGCCGTTTTAGGCGCCAATGTTGTTTTGACAGCCTCGACAAAAATCATTGATGTCACTGGAGATTCCCCAGTTGAAATCAAAGGGAGAGTTCCTGCAAGATCTGTTGTGATTCCTGGCAGTTACACCAAAAAATTTCCGGCTGGAGAATATCAAGTGCCTTGCGCCTTAATCATCGGGGAGCGCAAAGAAAGTACCAATAAAAAAACATCCTTAAACGAGGCGTTAAGAACTTACGACGTTGCCGTTTAAAACGACACCAACTTATCGATGAAAATACTTGTTATTCAACAAAAAATGATTGGTGATGTGCTGATAAGCAGTCTCATTTGTGAAAATATCAAAAGAAATTTTCCAGATGCTGAAGTCCATTACTTAATTAATGCGTTTACAAAACCCGTTGTTGACGGCAATCCTTTTATCGATAAGTTTGTGATTTTTGAAGATCTTTACCGGGAAAGTAAACCTGCTTTTTACACTTTTCTAAAATCCATACGGCAAGAAAATTACACACATGTGATTGATGCCTACGGAAAACTCGAAAGCAATCTTATCAGTCTGTTTAGCAAGGCTCCTTATAAAGCCAGTTACCATAAAAACTACACAAGTTGGATCTATACAAAGACATATAAAGAGATGTCCGAACCCCTGACAGAAGCAGGAATTGCGATAGATTACCGATTGAAGCTTTTAGAAACTTTAGGAAATTTGAAAATTTATAACTCAAAGCCTCAAATATACCTCAGCACACAAGAAAAAGAAGCAGCAGCAATGGCATTTCAGAAACACAGCCTTGATGCGCAAAAAACAATTATGATTAACGCGCTTGGCAGCGGTCTTAACAAAACATATCCTCTTGCGTATATGGCGGAAGTCATTGATACTATTGCCTCAGAAACGCGTTCGTCCCTGATCTTTAATTATATGCCTAAGCAAAAAGATGAAGTTCAGAAATTGTATAACTTATGTGCCCCGGAAACACAGAAACGTATTCATTTAGAATTCACTGCAAACTCTTTGCGTAACTTGATGGCTATCAGCAGTCAATGCCAAGCTATTATTGGTAATGAAGGTGGCGCTATTAATATCGCAAAAGCCTTAGATGTGCCGAGTTTTGCAATTTTTTCTCCATGGATTTTCAAAGAAGGTTGGAATAGTTTTGAAAAAAATTATCCTAATGCATCAGTCCATTTATCTGATTATAAACCCGAATTATGCAAGGATTCGAAAAGCGAGTTAAAGCATAAATCCCTTCAACTTTATCAAGAGTTTAAGCCAGATTTTTTCAAGACCAAGCTTTCTGAATTTATGACTAATCATATTATTTAAAAATGTCTCATCACAAGCCAAATATCACTGGACTCATCATTACGCTAAATGAGGAGGATAATATAAGATCTGTTATTGAAGATCTGCACTTCGTCGATGAGCTTATAGTTCTTGATTCGTTTTCAACGGACCGAACTGTAGAGATTATTAAATCGTATGACCACGTTAAACTCTATCAGAATAAATTTAAAAACTTCACCAATCAGCGCAATTTAGCATTGACTTATGCGCAACATGACTGGGTTTTATTTATAGATGCTGATGAAAGAATTCCTGAAAAATTAGAAGCAGAAATTTTAAAGGAAGTCCAAAAACAAAATACAGCGGATGCTTATTATTTTAGAAGGAAATTTAAGTTCAAAAATGAAAATCTAAATTTCAGCGGTTGGCAAACAGATAAAAATGTGCGTTTGTTTAAAAAATCAAAAGCTTTCTACACCAAAGAACGTTTAGTACATGAAATTCTATTTGTCGATGGTCAAAAGAAAACACTAAAAAATAAACTTATCCATTATTCGTATATCGATTATGATTCGTATAAAGCAAAAATGATCAGTTATGCACATTTAAAAGCACTAGAGCTTCATCTCAAAGGCGTCAAACCTAACTCTTTTCACTTTATTATCAAACCCGCTTATCGATTCT
>JAKDUG010000259.1 GCA_030457805.1 Psychroflexus sp. | reverse complement strand
CCTCACTATTACCAATACTCAGTTGATATCCATGCGGCAGCACTTCCCATGAGTGATTTTATGAAGAAGGAATTTAGGGATAAGGTTAAAGACAAGCTGGAAACCGAGTTTAATGATAAAATCCCTAAAGAACACAGGGGGAAAACAATTTTAAAAACTGGAAACCCCGCTGATGAAATTAGAAATTGTGGGAAAGAAGGTGCCTATGATTTAATAATCATCGCCTCTCGTGGAGAAGGTAATACTATTTTTAATAAAGGGAGTGTCACAGAAAAACTCATGCGTATTTCTAAAACGCCTATACTAAGTGTTCTCGAAGAAAGCAACACCAATTTGAAAACAATAATTGTTCCCACAGATGGTTCAGATGTTTCTTTTGAAGCCCTTCCTTTGGTCTATGATTTAGCCGTCAAAAGAAATGCTAAAATTAAATTGCTAAGTATTTCAAAAACCAATTTCACCAATGCCATGCTGGGAGAATACATGCCATATACCTATAAAGATGCAGAAATTAAAGAATATATTCTCAGAGGTTTACAGGAGTATATTCAAGGTCAAACCAACACACTTCAGTTTAAAGATGAACCCAAACCAGCCGATGAAACTTATCAGCTGAATGATCAAAAAGGAAATAGTGTGAACATCTCTATTGTGATTAAAAAAGGAAATTCAGCACATCTCGCGGTGGTTGACTATGCCGAAAAGAATGGGCAATTGATTGTCATAGCAACACATGGTCACAGTAAATTGGCCAGTATGTTCGTTGGATCGACAACCGCAAATGTTTTTAGAAATGTAAAAATTCCCGTAATGACCATCAAACCTGATTTTATTAAATAACTATTCCATATACTTTTTTATTGAGCACAGTTGAAAATTTCCCACTCAATCATTCTATTACTATCATTTAGACCACGGGAAGAACCTCAGCCTATATCAAACAAATGCTTCCTCCCTATTGGCCGTTTGAATGACAGTTATTTCATGAGCCGATTATTAAACTTAATCGGCTCATGAAAATTATGAAGCAAGGCCTACTGTTTTTCACCTTCTCCTATAATTTGCGCGTACTGTATAAACAGATGAAAAACGATAAAATTCCGAGACCCAACAAAACCCCGAAGAAGGAAGTCCATTCGTTATTATTGACAAAAACGCCTGTGGAAGTACCTATTAAACTGGATCCAACATAATAAAACAACCAATAGAGGGAAGTTGCCATGGATTTTTCTGTCACAGTGAGTTCAGTCACCAATCGGCCCGCCACGGTATGCGCGCTAAAAAAAGCAATGGTAAAAATAATCAAGCCCACAAGCAGCAAAATAAGATTGCTTGAAAACATGAGGGCAAGCCCCAAAACAAAAGTTAATAAAGCAAGACGAATAATAATTTTAGAGGAATATTTATCCGATAAACTCCCAGCCACTATATTGCCGACAATTCCGAAAGCATACATCAAAAAAATGGCTGCAATGAGATAATGCGGTAAATTATAAGGCGGTGCTTTCAGTTGAAATCCCAAATAATTATAAACGCTGACAAAACTTCCCATAATACAAAAGGCAATGATATAAACGCCCAGGAGATTGAGGTTACTCAACATTTTTCCCATACGGGAAAGCTTTGTTTTAACAGGTATACGTTCAGGCTTAAAAAACTGCGAATGTGGAAATAGCCGTATAAAAACAAAAGCGCTAACAAGCCCTAAAACACCAATAAATAACACCGCTATTTGCCAGTTAAACCAACCTTCTAGAAGTGCTGTCATCACCCGTCCAAACATACCGCCAAAAGTGTTGCCAGCAAGATAAAAGCTTATCGCTATCCCTAAAGATGATTTATCAACTTCTTCCGACAAATAAGCTAAGGTGACGGCAGACACGCCAGAAACAAATACACCTTTTAAAAAATTGAGGACAACCAGCATCTCAAAATTCATGATCAGTGGTGTCATCAAGGTCATTATCGTCGCGCTTAAAAGACTAAAAACCATGATGTTCTTGCGGTTAAAATTATCCGCGATAAAGGCAAATATCAGCAATCCAAAGGCCATCCCGAAAGTGCTGGAAGAGACCAAATAACTACTCTGAGAAGGTGTGATACTAAACTCTTCCGAGACTGCTCCCAATAAAGCTTGAAAGTCATATAATTGCGCAAAAACAGAAATCCCAGCGAGAAAAATAGTCCATTTTATTCGCTTGTAGCGCGGTGAGCCTTTTTGTGCTTTTCCCAATTGCGTTATAGATTCAGTTTGACCTGTCATGTTTTCAGCCATCTTTCAAAATGACAAAGGAACTTATTTTTACCATAGTTTCACGGCGTATATGAACTAATTATAATTATTTTAAGAACCAGATAAAGTTGAG
>JAKDUG010000258.1 GCA_030457805.1 Psychroflexus sp. | reverse complement strand
TGTGTTAAGTTGAATAGTATGTGAACGCGAAAAAGGTGCATTATTGTGGCGCTGCAAATTTGAAACTTTCAAAACTTTTAAAATTATACCAAGCCTGAATGATTTATAAATTTTTCCCAGGATCATTCAATCCTTGGCATGTGCTTTTTTCTAAAGGTTGAGTTGCTTCACCTTCTGGGTGTACAAAAAGAACGCACTTCGTGTTATTGTAAAGTCAACGAAACATAACAATAAGGAGTGCGTTCTTATGTCTTTCACTTTACAACAAAATTCTCTTACATTCAATAAGCAAAAAGCCATCTTGATCGCCAATGACGGTGGCACCTTAACCAATGACGCGGGGCTCGTCTTACTTTCGGAGTTTCTAAATCAAATTCGTTTTGATTCCCTGTTAGCGCAATACGTTCATATTCCAGAGTATCGTGCCTTCGCCCAACATGAATGGCTGGATGTCGTAAAACAATGGCTATATCAATTGATCGCTGGTTATTCTCGAGACCGAGACGCCAATACCTTACAATATGATCGCCTTTTTAAGGAAGCATTGAAACAAGAACGCCTTAGTTCGCAATTTATGATGTCTACTTTGCTTCATACCTTGACAGAAGAAAATGTTAATCAACTATTACAAGTGGCGAAAAAACTTGGCGATTTAGGCATGGACCAGCAAAACAGCCAACAACTCGTGCTTGATCTGGATTCCACCTGTTGTCCCACTTACGGAAAGCAAGAAGCAGGGGAATATATTTACCACTATGGCCTCAATGGGTATCATCCATTTGTGGCATTTGAAGGTTTAACCGGATTGGCATTAGATGTTCGCCATCGTCATGGCAAATCTTATACCTCCACCCACGCCGAAGATTATCTCGTAGAAATGTTGGCGCATTACCAACAACGTTCGAGTGATCCCACAATGCTTGTACGCGGGGATAGTGGCTTTGCCAAACCGGAAATTTATAAACAATGTGAGTGTCGAGGCGCCCATTATGTGATTAAATTGAAAAATAACGTACGGTTGATTCATTATGCGCAACATCTTGTCCAATATACCAACGGTACGGACTACACAAAGTCCGAACATCAATATTTTAAGATGGCTTATCAAGCAGATTCTTGGGACCGATCTCGAACAGTAGCCATCAAGGCTACTCGAAAAGCCGAAACTTTACTTTTTTCCGAATTTCAATTTGTGGTGACCGATTTCGCTCATCTTTCGCCCCAAACCATTTTTCAGCTCTATCAAAAACGAGGGAATATGGAAAACTTCATTAAAGAAATGAAGACCGGATTTTTCGCTGATAAAACGGACAGTCCTTCCTTTTTAGCGAATAAGGTTCGCTTAGCCCTAAGTTTTATCGCCTATAATATCATCCACTTGATGAAACAGCTGACTTTTCCGCAAGAGAAAAAGACGACGGTGATTGACACGATCCGTTTTCAACTATTTCATATTGCTGGAAAAGTCACAGAACACGCGCGTCAAGTGCAAATTCACTTATCAAGTACGAATGTTTACAACACGCTTTTTTGGGAAGTCCTTACACGAATTCAGCGATTGAATCTCTAGTTTACTTTTCCCCTTTTCCTCTTGATAAAAAAGGCTTGGCTTTCATTCTCTAGGAAGAATTTTATCTTTTTTTAGCGTCGTTCGATCATCCCTTTCTATTCTTTATTCAAAAGCGGCGATAAAAAGGGAAAATAACATAAAAGTCACCTCGTTGAACAGTCGAATGCGTTATCCACAAATTTTTATAAATCATTCAGGCAATATTTTCTTTTTTGGAAGAAGGTATTTTATGTGCAGCCACATACTGAATGTGTTCTTTCACTGAATTTCGACCTTGTAATTTTGCTAATTCTTCATACTTTGGAAATACAGTTCTTTGCAAACCAACCATCACTTTTTTATCAATTAAGTCATACTGATTAATTAGTAGTTGTTTTAACAACAACTTTGTATACGGACTTTGCATAGCTAGCCCTAATAATTGGTTTTCGTTCTCTTCTTTAGTTTGTTGATGTTTTTGAGAAATAGGATCATTTAATTTATACTCCATTGGAGCTAGAGTTGTTTTTTTCTTCTCAATATAAAATTTTATTCCTACGATTGATCGTCCTTCTTTTATTTTGTCGTAAGTAACTGTAAAATGAGTATTTTTATTAATTTCTTCAATTGGCTTTTTTAATATCTTTTTGTCAAAATTACTGAATAACTCGTATTCTTTTATCGTATTTGTTAATCTTCTTAACTCTTGAATCTCAACATACGGGTTTTTAAGTTGTTCTAATTGTTCTTCCCTGCGTTGACCATTTTCATTGTACTTTTCATACTGATTGTAATACATAGAGAACCACTTATATAATA
>JAKDUG010000257.1 GCA_030457805.1 Psychroflexus sp. | reverse complement strand
ACGTTTCCGCCGCTTTTTGGCCGGGGCGTTGTTTTTTTGTCGGTTTCGAGTTACCACTAACTGGTTCTATGGTACACTTATGACAAACCAACTGAAAGCAGGCGATTTGATGAAAAACGTCGACCCGATCCGGGATCAAAGGAAGATCCAAGCCATGAAAACCTACCTAAAAGGGAAGTCCCCACGGGACGCTGCCCTGTTTGTGGTGGGGATCAATGTGGCGCTGCGGATTACCGATTTGTTGAACGTGCGCTGGCGGGACGTGCTGGACGACAAACAGCACTTTAAACCCTTGACCCTAGTAGAACAAAAAACCGGCAAAGAGCGCCGCATTCACCTCAATAAACCCAGTCAAAAAGCACTGCGCGACTTACAGGCGACTCTCCCGGCCGTTTCCCTAGACGACTACCTGTTTCAATCGCGCGAAGGCCATCAGAAGCCGCTCTCCCGCCAACAAGCTCTGGTTATTTTAAAAGAAGCGGCGCAGGCGGTCGGGATCAAAGATAATATCGGGACGCATAGCTTACGGAAAACCTGGGGCTATCATGCCTGGAAAAATGGATTCAATCCCGCGTTAATTATGGAAACCCTCATACACAGCAATCTGGCTGTCACCAAACGTTATTTAGGCATTCGTCAAGACGATATCAATGATTTGTATGGGCAGTTAAATCTATAAATATTCTGAATTGTTTCATAAATAGATTCTATACATGGGAAATGTTTACTTAATTATTTAATAAAAACAAATGATAAATGTAGTAATATGTGAATAGAAACTATTTTTTCTTAACTTGTAATTTCTTTTTAACCAAAATATGAGTAATTGCTGCATGTGTTAGAAAGCTAAATCACAATTTCATAAAGGAGAGAATTAAATGAGAAGCATTCCCAAAATAATTCTAAGTTTTTCTTTCATTTTTTTACTGTATGCTTGCACTAATAGCATTAAGGAAGATGTGAGCGTAAGTAGTATCGATTCTAGCAGAATTGATGGAGGAGCTTTGGCAGAAACGCTTCTTGATATAGAGACTGAGGGAGTATATCAATTAAACACAGACCAAACTAGTTATATTATTTTTAACGGTATCGAAAATGAATATAAAAATGTTGAAGCTGTAACAAGAGACGGGGAGTTGCAAATAATATTTAATAAAGTTGCTTCAAATGAATCCGACAAACAAGTCTATGAGGTAATCCCCTATCCTCTCGAAAATATTGATACCATAAAGTTGATTCAAAATAAAAAGAACATTACTTTTAAAAGCATATTTGTGCGAAATTAATAATCTATCGAGACTATGAAATAAAAGGATATTAATGATCTATATGACTAATTAAATTCGTAGGATGGTAACCTCTTTACTTTTGTCTAACTCTGTGGTTACTTGCGGATATTGATGATGATGCAATCAATATTATCCTGATTCAAATCAGGCACCGCAAAGATATTTACAAGAAATAAAAAGAACCTTATGAGGTTCTTTTTATTTTACTTAATTTAAGCTAAAATGAGGTAGCAAAACAGGTGACAAAAGACCGACAAAAGGGGTGACAAAAAGGTGACAAAAACTATACGGGCTTTTGCCGATGAATTAGAGGTAACAAAACAAGCAATCCAATATCAAATCAAAAAAATTGATGACCGATATTTAAACAAAAACGATAGTGGCGCCTATTTAATCAGTAAAAAAGGACAGTCATTAATAAAAACAAACATGGGTTTAAACGAAGATTCAGACGATAAAAAGATCGACAAAAGCGACAAAGAGATCGACAAACAAACCGACAAAATTTTGTCGGGTGTTTTGTCGGTAGAAACAATGGATATTTTGCAGAAAGAGCTGGCTGAAAAGAATGAACAGATTGATAAATTACAAGAATTGCTGAAAGAACAACAGAATTTATTAAGCCAGCAGCAACAATTAACCCTGCAATCCAACCGCCAAATCGAACAACTACAACTGGCCTTCACGCAAGAAAATAATGAGCCCGCTGAAACAAAAACAGACGAGCAAAATCCATCCGATCGTGATCAAAAACAGACGGAACATCCTGAATCAAAACAGAAAAAAGGCATATTCAGCCGCCTCTTTAATCGATAAATGGGTACATAAAAAGCCTGGAGTTATCTCCCAGGCTTTTTATCGTTTTGAGTTATGTTTCATCAAGGCGTCATACAGTTCTTTTCTGATTACTGTCATGTGATTTTTCAAGTTGTCAATATCTGCCTGTTCAACGTGCTTGTTTTGTTGCGCCAATCGAGCCACCTGATTAATATTCGCGCCAATTTTATTGACTTCATAAACCAGGTCTCTCAAATTTGTATCGTCATTGATGACGAGGTAGTTATTTAATACCGCGTCACGAATAAAGGCG
>JAKDUG010000049.1 GCA_030457805.1 Psychroflexus sp. | reverse complement strand
GGCTAATTGTTTGTAATATTTATTATAATCTTTGAGAAAAGTTTCAGACTCATCCAGCTTTAAAGCCTCAGCCTCTTTGAGCTTAAGATTATAATTGATATAAAGCTGAAGATAATTATCTATAGATTTTTGTGTGTCATCAACCACAAGATCTAAGTTTCTATTATAATTTTCGATAAAATCTTCTACAGAATAACTTTCATCATCAATATGAAATAAAGTTAGATCTTCATAAGTCTCTTGTGCTGTTATTCCATTGAAGATGAATAAGAAAACAAGAAGAGACGTCAGTTTTTTCGTCATGTTAGGCCCCTTAAGTTTGAATACACAAAAATACAAATTTTACAAAGCTTGGCAAGCTCCTTTATTTTTTATGCAAAGTCCGAGAAAGAATATCAATAAAAGAGGTAGAAATCAATTTACATGGCTGATATCGTTAAAAACCTTGTCAAACAACTTATTATTCTTTTTATTTGTGGCAAAAATATATCAAAATGAAGAAAATTCTCATTCTAACAATTGCATTTTTAGGCTTTCAAAGCATGAGTGCACAATCAAAAGTAGGCACAATAAACAACGAGTATATTTTATCTCAGATGCCTGAAATTAAAGACATTGAAACAAAATTAAAAGCTTATGGAGAAGAGCTGGATGAAGGAATTCAAAACAAATACGACGCTTATAAGAAAATCGTTGAAGATTACAACGAAAGCGGTGAGGAAATAACGAAGGTTGTCCGTACATCCCGTGAAAAAAAGATCACACAAATGGAAAATGATCTGCAAAAACTACAAAAGAACTCATCTAAATTACTTCAAATCAGACAAGATGAACTCATGCGCCCGCTTTATCAAAAAATCGGAACAGCTTTGGAGAAAATCGTCAAAAAAGAAGGTTATACTCAAGTGTTTAATGAAAATCAGAGCATGATTTATATAGATCCTGATTACGATTTAACGATCAAAGTCATGGAGGAAATTGGTTTAGAAATCCCTGATGAGGATCCGGTTCAGAATAATAACTAAAACGATTTTAAAAGAATACAAAAAAGACGCTCTCAAAAATTTTGAAAGCGTCTTTTTTGTTGGTGTAAATTAACATTGTCTCTATCGACTGTAATTAGGTGCTTCTTTTGTAATGGCAACATCATGCGGATGGCTCTCCATAATTCCTGAACTTGTGATTTGTATGAATTGGGCTTCATCTTTTAAATGCGTAATATCTGGAGCACCACAATATCCCATTCCAGCACGTAAGCCGCCTATAAACTGGAGCATACTTTCATAAAGTTCTCCTTTATAAGGCACGCGCCCCACGATTCCTTCTGGCACTAATTTTTTGATATCGTCTTCAACATCTTGGAAGTAGCGATCTTTTGAACCTTTTTTCATGGCTTCAACAGATCCCATTCCACGGTAAGACTTAAACTTACGGCCTTCATAAATAATTGTTTCTCCCGGAGATTCTTTTGTGCCTGCTAAAAGCGAGCCTAACATCACACAATCAGCACCTGCAGCAATCGCCTTCGGAATATCACCCGTGTAGCGAATACCTCCATCTGCAATAACTGGGACGCCAGATCCTTTTAATGCTGTAGAAACTTCGATCACAGCTGAAAGTTGAGGATAACCAACACCAGCAACAACACGTGTTGTACAAATTGAGCCTGGCCCGATACCCACTTTAACACCATCAGCACCTGCATCTGCTAAATATTTTGCAGCTTCAGCTGTGGCGACGTTTCCAACCACAACATCTAAGTCTTTGAATTTTGATTTGACACGCTGTAAAACATCAACAACACCTTTGGTATGTCCGTGTGCTGTATCAATTATCACTGCATCAACACCAGCTTCTACCAATGCTGTTGCGCGCTCTATAACATCTGCAGTGACACCCAAAGCAGCGGCGACGCGCAAACGACCATAAGTATCTTTATTCGCATCTGGTTTCAGGGTCAGTTTCGTGATATCCCTAAAAGTGATTAAGCCAATGAGTTGATTCGCTTTATTTACGACAGGTAATTTTTCAATCTTGTAATTTTGTAAAATGACTTCTGCTTCTTTTAAAGAAGTTCCTTCACTAGCCGTCACCAAGTTTTCGGAGGTCATCACTTCAACAATGGGTCTTATTCTATTTTCTTCAAATCGCAAATCACGATTCGTCACAATACCAATCAGGTTTTTATGCGCATCAACAATAGGAATACCGCCAATACCATTCTCATGCATCGAGTCTTTCGCATCACCGACACTTGCCGTTTGTGGTAAAGTCACAGGATCTATAATCATCCCGCTTTCGGATCTTTTGACCTTCCTGACATTTATCGCTTGTTGCGCAATGCTCATGTTTTTATGCAGTACACCAATACCTCCTTCACGCGCTATCGCAATGGCCATATCAGCTTCCGTCACTGTATCCATCGCTGCAGAAACGATAGGAACATTGAGCTCGATATTTTTAGAAAAATTAGATTTTAAGCTTACCTCACGTGGCAAAACTTCTGAGTATGCTGGGACTAAAAGTACGTCGTCGTAAGTTAATCCTAACCCTTTGACTTTATGTTGAGAAGTGTTCATGCAATTAAATTTTAATTGCATGCAAATGTACATGATTTATATTTAGTGTAATGCGTTGATAGCCCGAATTTAAAGTCAAATTATCTTAAAGTTTCATAAGTTACTCATGCGTTTTCTTAGAATAACCGATTAATTGAGACAATTCAGTAAACTCTTTCTCCGTTAAATAGCGCCATTCACCGACTGGTGTATCCAACTGAATATTCATAATACGAATCCTTTTTAGCTTTGCAACATGGTAGCCTAAATATTCACACATGCGTCGGATTTGTCTATTAAGACCTTGCGTCAAGATGATCTTAAAAGTTCTTTCGTTCAGTTTCTCAACCTTACACTTATTAGTCATTGTATCGAGAATAGGAATACCATTAGACATCCTTTTGATAAATTCATCAGTGATCGGCTCTTGTGTCCAGACGATATATTCCTTTTCATGATCATTACTGGAGCGCAAAATTTTATTCACAATATCTCCGTCATTGGTCAATAAAATCAAACCTTCACTGGGTTTATCTAAACGGCCGATAGGAAAAATACGCTCTGGATAATCCATAAAATCAATGATATTATCCTTTTCAACACGCGTATCTGTTGTACATACAATACCTTTTGGTTTGTTTAAAGCGATGTACAGATTCTTTGCACCCTCGTTTTCAACAGACTTATTATCAACAGCAACTTTATCACCTTCCTTGACTTTAGTACCCATTTCAGGAACCAAACCATTAATTGTGACACGACCGTGATCGATCAATTTATCAGCTGCTCGACGTGAGCAATAGCCAGCTTCACTTAAATATTTATTGATTCGCGTTTCTTTCATAACTACAAAGGTATTCTTAATTAAAATCTTAAAGTTAATCTCGACAAATAGAAACTGTCTCAAAACCTCAACCTGTCATTTTTCAACTCCCAAAAACAGCTGCTTCTAAATGCTTTTTGGGTGAAATAAAACTCTATCCTCATTTTTTATTTCAGGACAGGATGACAAGCTGTATAGTTTTGAGACAGCTTTTTATTTAAAATTAAAAAATTACATATTACGTCTATACTGACCACCAACTTCAAATAAAGCTGATGTAATCTGACCTAATGAACAATACTTGGTCGCTTCCATTAATTCTTCAAAAATATTTTGATTATTAATCGCTGCATTTTGCACACGCTCTAGATATTGAGCGGCACTATTTTCATAAGTTTTTTGCAAATTCTGAACCGTATCAATCTGGAATTCTTTCTCATCCTCAGTTGCACGAATCACTTCACGTGGTTTCACTGTTGGCGATCCTTTACTGCTCAAGAAAGTATTCACACCAATAATTGGAAACTCGCCTGTGTGTTTTAAAGTTTCATAATGCAAGCTTTCCTCCTGAATTTTGCTGCGCTGATACATGGTTTCCATGGCTCCTAAAACGCCTCCGCGCTCAGTTAAACGGTCAAACTCTGACAGAACGGCTTCCTCCACAAGGTCTGTTAATTCTTCAATGATAAATGCTCCCTGAATTGGGTTTTCATTTTTCGCTAAGCCAAGTTCTTTATTGATAATCAACTGAATTGCCATGGCACGTCTCACAGATTCCTCTGTCGGCGTTGTAATGGCTTCATCATAAGCATTTGTATGCAGCGAGTTACAGTTATCATAAATGGCATAAAGCGCTTGTAAACTTGTTCTGATATCATTGAAGTCAATCTCCTGAGCGTGCAAAGAGCGCCCCGAAGTTTGAATATGATATTTCAGCATTTGCGCTCTTGGATTGGCTCCGTATTTATCACGCATTGCCTTTGCCCAAATACGTCTTGCCACACGGCCAATTACAGCGTATTCAGCATCAATTCCGTTTGAGAAAAAGAAAGATAAGTTGGGTCCAAATTTATTGATATCCATGCCTCGACTGAGGTAATACTCAACATAAGTAAAGCCATTTGAAAGTGTCAATGCCAATTGTGTGATTGGATTGGCTCCAGCTTCAGCAATATGGTAACCAGAAATCGATACTGAATAAAAGTTTCTGACTTTATTTTCAATAAAATACTCCTGAACGTCACCCATCAAACGCAATGCAAATTCAGTTGAAAAGATACATGTGTTTTGCGCCTGATCTTCTTTAAGAATATCAGCTTGTACAGTTCCACGAACCACTGCTATTGTTTCTTTTTTAATGTCCTCATAAACATCTTTAGGTAAAACTAAATCTCCCGTTACACCGAGAAGCATTAAACCTAAACCATCATTTCCTTCTGGTAAATCACCATTGTATTTTGGTCGAGCCATACCACTCTCTTTGTAAATCTTATCAATTTTTTTATTGACCTTATCTACAAGTCCATTTTCTTTGATGTATTTCTCACACTGCTGATCAATCGCTGCATTCATAAAGAATCCGAGTAGCATTGGCGCAGGACCATTAATCGTCATACTGACTGAAGTCATATGGTGTGCCAAATCAAAACCAGAATAAAGTTTTTTGGCATCATCTAAACAACAAATTGAAACCCCAGCATTACCGATTTTACCATAAATATCTGGTCGGTGACCAGGATCATTTCCGTAGAGTGTCACCGAGTCAAAGGCAGTTGACAAACGCTTTGCTGGCAAGCCTTGGCTGACGTAATGAAAACGTCTATTTGTTCGCTCAGGTCCACCTTCACCGGCAAACATTCGCGTCGGATCTTCACCCGTTCTTTTAAATGGATACAGACCTGCTGTGTAAGGAAATTCTCCAGGTACATTTTCCTGCAAAATCCACTTTAGCAAATCTCCCCATGCCTTGTATTTTGGCAAAGCGACTTTCGGAATCTGCAAATGCGATAATGACTCCGTATGTGTGTCTATTTTTATTTCCTTATCACGAACTTTAAAAACATAAACGTCATTTTTATATTTTTGTGATTTTTCATCCCAGCCTAAGATTTTCTCCCAATTGTAAGGATCTAAATCCATCTTTACGCGGTCAAATTCTTTCTTCAGCAAGCCAGCCAGATCTCCATTTTCTGAAGTTGTCGCCTCCTCAATTGCATTCTCATCTAGTCCGTTTTGATTTAATGAAATTGTCATCTCTAAAACAGAATTCAACGTTTGATAAATGCTGTACAATTTTTGTGCAACTTCAGTTTGTCTTTCAACTTTTTGATCATAAGAACGGTTGTTCTCTGAAATTTCAGAAAGGTAACGCGTTCGTGCTGGTGGAATCACAAATATTTTCTCAGACATTTCATCAGTGATTTCATAATCACTTTCCAAGCCAGCTTCCGTTTTCTCTACAATTTTGTCCATAATCTTCTTGTAGAGTAGATTCATTCCTGGATCGTTAAACTGAGAAGCTATCGTGCCATAAACAGGCATATTTGCAGGCTTCTGATCAAATAACTGATGGTTGCGCTGGTATTGTTTTTTCACATCGCGAAGTGCATCTTTAGCGCCGCGCTTGTCAAATTTATTGATCGCTACCAAATCAGCAAAATCAAGCATATCGATTTTCTCTAATTGAGTTGCTGCACCAAATTCAGGTGTCATCACATAAAGCGACGCATCTGAGTGGTCTAAAATTTCAGTATCACTCTGCCCAATTCCTGAAGTTTCTAAAATAATCAAATCGAATTTGGCTGCTCGCAAAACATCAACTGCTTCTTGCACATATTTTGACAAGGCAAGGTTTGATTGACGTGTTGCTAAAGAACGCATATAAACACGTGGCGAATTGATGGCATTCATTCGGATTCTGTCACCAAGTAAAGCGCCGCCAGTTCTTCTTTTTGAAGGATCGACAGAGATAATTCCAATGGTTTTATCATCATCAAAATCAACGAGAAAACGACGCACAAGTTCATCCACTAAAGAAGACTTCCCTGATCCGCCTGTTCCTGTAATCCCAAGCACTGGAACCGATGTATTTGAATTGAGGTCTTTAAAATGTTTTAAAAACTCTTCATGTCTATTTTCTGCAAGCGATATCAAGCGCGCAATTGTATTGACATCTTTGTTTTTGATATTTTCTTTTATGTTCTCAGCATCCTGAAGATGTGGTGTTTTAAAATCACTTCTCTCCACCAAGTCATTAATCATTCCTTGGAGTCCCTTTTCACGCCCATCATCTGGCGCATAAATTCGCGTAATTCCATAGCTCATCAACTCCTCGATTTCTTCTGTCAGGATGACACCGCCGCCGCCGCCGAAAATCTTAATATGCGTTGCTCCTTTTTCCTCTAACAAATCGTACATATATTTAAAGTACTCGGTATGACCGCCTTGATAAGAGGTCATTGCAATTGCATTAACATCTTCCTGAATAGCAGTATTGACAACCTCTTCAGCACTTCGGTCGTGACCCAAATGAATCACCTCTACGCCAGTTGATTGAATAATACGACGCATCACATTAATTGCTGCATCATGGCCATCAAACAATGAAGCCGCCGTCACAATTCTGACTAGATTTGTTGGTTTATATGGTTTTACTTGTTCCATTGAAAATTGTAATTTTTTGAGTTGTAAATTTAATAAAATTTAGTCGATTTAGGCGTTTAGCCAAGTCTTTGTTTCTCAGTTTTAAAGCTAAAAATAAAGGCGGTTGCTGAGTTCTAATCTCGAATGAAACAGGAAGTTGTCTTTATTTAAGAATAAAATTTTAATTTCGTCTTATAAAATACAATCATGAAAAAAATAATTATTCTCGTAGGCTTTATCACAAGCCTCACCTCATGTGCCGAGCTCAAAGATATTGCTGGCCAATTACCTCAAGATTCTCAGAAACTCACGCAACAACAAATTGGAAACGGGCTTAGAGAAGCGCTCAATAAAGGGATTGAAAAAGAGGTTTCAAAACTAACACAAACAGACGGATTCTACAGAAATGAAGCTGTCAAAATCATGATGCCAAAAGAACTGCAAAAAGTTGAAAGCGGATTGCGAAAAGTGGGCCTCGGTAGTTTAGCTGACGAAGGCATTAAAGCCTTAAATCGCGCAGCCGAAGATGCTGTCAAAGAAGCGACACCCATTTTTGTTTCTGCCGTTAAAGAAATGAGTTTCACGGACGCCAAAAATATTTTAATGGGTAGCGATAGAGCTGCAACTTCTTATTTGGAAACAAAAACAACAAGTCAGCTATACAACAAGTTCAACCCTGTGATTCAAAACTCATTTAAAAAGGTAGGTGCAGATCAAATTTGGTCAAACCTAATTTCGCGTTACAACAAAATTCCATTCACTGAAAAAGTCAACCCTGATCTAACAGACTATGTGACAAATAGAGCTTTGAATGGTGTTTTTGAAATGATATCAAAGGAAGAAATCCAAATACGAAATAACCTCAGCGAAAGAAGTTCTAATTTACTCAAGCGTGTATTTGCCATGCAAGACAAGAAGTCATAAATCCTTAATAAACTGAATAGCTTGCTGGTTAAAAACCAGCGGCTGTTCAATATTGACAACATGACCACAGTTTTTGACGACAAAAAGCTCCGCTTGTTGGTGTGCCTGAGTCAGTTTTTCTATAGCTGGTAAAAATAAATAATCCTGCTCTCCCATGATATAGAAAGAAGGAATATTGATTGGTGTTTGACGAAACAAACGCAACAAAGGTTTTATTTCTGAAGTGAGCTGAAACCAACGGATAAATTCTTTTTGATAAAGTTTCTTGGCTTCATTCACAAAAAGACTCCTGCTTTTTTTATGATTTTTACGTGGCATAATAATAAAGGCAAAGAGCTTATAAAGCAACATGTAAGGCACAACAGATTTAAAAATCATTCCGACTTTAATCAAAAAACGCGAGCGCACATTCATTTTCATAATTGCACCACCCATAATCATGCTTTCTACACGATCAGGCTGGTTCTCAGCTAAATTACGAATGAGAATTGTTCCCAATGAAATTCCTACAAAATGTGATTTCTTAATCTGACAGTGATCCAATACTTGAAGGATATCTTCTGTGATAACATCAAATGTATAATCATCCTTAAAACTATCTTTTAAGCTTGGCTGCGAACGTCCATGCCCTCTTAAATCGAGCAAGAGGATATTAAAATGTGATCTAAAAACACGCAGTTGCTTAAACCAAATAGACGAACTCCCTCCCGCACCATGCACGAAAGTGATCCATTTTTCTGAAGTAGAATGCTTGTAGATGTTGTAGTGAAGCACGCTTATAAATTTTGTTCGAAGATACGTTTAAAAAGCTATTAAAAATCAAGCGGCTTATTATTTTATGAAAACTTAGAGATTTGTTCGCAGTTCTAAAAAATAAGGAAAAGCCTTCAATAAGCGACTGCCATACCAGCTAAAAAACTCACCATCGACAATTTTCACTTTTGATGGATTGACAGGTAATTCGACTTTGTGTTTCTCTTCAAAAGGAAATGGCTCTGTTGATAGAAAATAATAATCCGCTTTTTTCAAGTCTGCAAGCTCTACCTCGGGGTATCGCTCAGCATCAGCATAGACATTGGTAAATCCGAGTTCACTCAATAAATGCTGAATAAAAGTCTCATTCCCAACAAGCATCCACGGCTTACGCCAAATGAAATAAGCAATTTTTAATTGTGGTAAATCAGCTGTATTGTTTTTGTAACGCGACAGTGCAGACTGTACCTCAGAAACCAAAGCTGTTGTTTTTTCTTCACAATCACAGAGACGACCGAGATCATTAAAAAAATCATAAGCATCATCTAAGGTATTGATGTCAGAGACATAAACATTGTATTTTTTTTCGAGCTCAGCGACTATTTCTGATGTATTTTCTTCCTTACTGCACAAAATCAAGTCTGGATCAAGTGCATCTATATAATGGTGTTTAACTTGTTTTGTGCCGCCGACAATTTTAGCTCGCGTCCGCATATCTTCGGGATGCACACAGAACTTGGTGACACCGACCAATTCTGTTGAGAGGCCTAAATCGTAGACTAATTCCGTTAAACTCGGAACAAGTGAGATGATGCGTTTTGGAGTGGATTGTATTTGGAGAGGTCTGTCAAGCTGATCAGAAAGTTTCATTATCTTTTTACTTTAAGTTTAAAGATAAAAAAAGCCTGATTATAAATAATCAGGCTTAAGAATAAGTTACGAAATAAATATGATTAGAAATTTATTTGACTTGATCGATGACAGCTTTAAAAGCGTCAGGGTTATTGACAGCTAAATCTGCAAGAACCTTACGGTTCAATTCGATCTCACTCTGCTTCATTTTCCCCATAAATTGTGAGTAAGACATACCATTAATTCTAGCGGCAGCATTAATTCTCACGATCCATAAAGATCTGAAATTTCTCTTTTTATTTTTGCGGTCTCTGTAAGAGTAAAGCATTGCTTTTTCTACCGCATTTTTAGCACTTGTCCAAACGTTCTTACGTGTCCCGTAATAACCTTTAGCCTGCTTCATTATTTTTTTACGTCTCGCTCTTGACGCGACTGAATTTGTTGATCTTGGCATAATTTAATGTTTTTTGTAGTGGGCAGATATAAAATATCATTTTGAGCCCAACTCCATGGTTTAATTAATTTTTTAAAAACCGATTAAAATCAATTTATTTTAAACGCAATTGATTTTTAATACTGTCTTCATCTGATTTGTGAACTAATCCACTGTGCGTTAATTTCAATTTACGCTTCTTTGATTTCTTAGTCAGAATATGACTTTTGAATGCATGTTTACGCTTGATTCGACCGCTAGCAGTTAATTTAAAACGTTTCTTAGCACTCGATTTTGTTTTCATTTTAGGCATCTGTATCCTGTATTTATATATATTAAATCGTAACTTACTTTTTTGATTTTGAGGTAGAAGAAGGTGCGAGCATCATAATCATACGCTTCCCTTCCAACTTAGGCATCTGTTCTACTTTCGCGATCTCCTCTAAATCTTGAGCAAGACGCAAGAGCAAAATCTGTCCCTTATCCTTAAACACAATCGAACGCCCTTTAAAGAAAACATAAGCCTTGAGCTTTGCGCCTTCTTTTAAAAACTTCTCTGCATTTTTCTTTTTAAATTCGTAATCGTGATCATCAGTGTTAGGACCGAATCTAATTTCCTTAACGACAACCTTAGAAGTTTTTTGCTTGATCGCTTTTTCGCGCTTCTTTTGCTCGTATAAAAACTTCTTATAGTCCATCACCTTACAAACAGGTGGGTCAGCCTTTGGTGAAATCTCAACCAAATCTAATTCCTGTTTATCAGCTAATGCCAAGGCATCATTGATGCTATATATATCAACATCAACATTACTACCAACAACACGTACTTTAGGTGCTTTGATTTCTCTGTTAATCTTATGAGGATTTTCTTTCTTCCTCTGTGGACCTCTGTTATTCTTCTTTCTTCTTAATGCTATGGCTTAAAATTTTTAATTATTAAACTTTAAATACTTTTAAATTCTTATCAATTTCGGTTTGAACGATCTTTGCAAAGTCTTCAACTGACATTTGCCCCAAATCTTCTCCTCCGTGTTTTCGCACAGAAATCTGATTATTCTCAGCTTCCTTCTCGCCGATGATCAGCATGTATGGGATCTTATTCATTTCTGCTTCACGAATTTTCTTACCCATAGTCTCGCCTCTGTGATCGACATCGGCGCGAATTTCGTGATTTTTAAGTAAACTTAAAACTTTTTTAGAATAATTTTCATATTTCTCACTGATTGAGAGAATGATAGCTTGTTTTGGCATGAGCCATATTGGGAAATTACCCGCTGTATGCTCAAGTAAAATCGCGACAAAGCGCTCTAAACTTCCAAATGGCGCTCTATGAATCATCACAGGCCGATGCATTTCGTTATCACTTCCCTTATATTCAAGCTCAAAACGTTCTGGTAAATTATAATCAACCTGAATTGTTCCTAATTGCCACTGCCGCCCTAAAGCATCTTTGACCATAAAGTCTAGTTTTGGACCATAAAAAGCAGCTTCCCCAGTTTCAACAACATAGTTGAGCTCTTTTTCTTCTGCAGCATTTAAAATGGCCTGCTCTGCTTTTTCCCAATTCTCATCACTGCCAATGTATTTTGACTTGTCTTCAGGATCTCTTAAAGAGACTTGTGCTGTAAAATCTTCAAAGCCTAATGAGCCAAAAACATACAAAACAAGATCGATGACTTTTTTAAATTCGTCATCCAGTTGATCAGCGGTACAGAAAATATGTGCATCATCTTGTGTAAATCCACGAACACGTGTCAATCCGTGCAATTCACCACTTTGCTCGTAGCGATAAACCGTTCCGAATTCTGCAAAACGCTTTGGCAAATCACGATAACTCCACGCCTCTGAATTGAAAATTTCACAGTGATGTGGGCAGTTCATCGGTTTGAGTAAATACTCCTCCCCTTCGTTTGGTGTTTTGATAGATTGAAAACTATCTTCACCGTATTTGGCATAGTGTCCAGATGTGACGTAAAGTTCTTTATGCCCAATATGTGGCGTAACTACTGGTTCGTAGCCTGCTTCCTCCTGTGCATCTTTCATAAAGTTTTCAAGACGATTACGCAAAGCAGCACCTTTTGGGAGCCACAAGGGTAAACCTTGACCAACTTTTTGTGAAAAGGTAAAGAGACCTAACTCCTTTCCTAATTTTCTGTGGTCGCGTTTTTTAGCTTCTTCTAAAAGTGCTAAATACGCTTTAAGTTCTTTTTGTTTTGGAAACGAAATTCCGTAAACACGTGTCAATTGATCATTGTTCTCATCGCCACGCCAGTATGCTCCAGCTGTGCTCATCAACTTGACAGCCTTGATAAAACCTGTGTTTGGGATATGCCCTCCACGACACAAATCTGTAAAAGAATCGTGATCACAGAAAGTGATATCGCCATCTTTCAGGTTTTCAATAAGTTCGACTTTAAATTTATTACCTTCTGATTTATAAAAATCTAAGGCCGCTTGTTTTGAGACGCTGCGCATTTTAAATTCATGCTTACCTCTCGCAATTTCAAGCATGCGTTTTTCTATTTCTGGAAAATCATTTTCTGAAATCTTCTGTTCTCCAAAATCAACATCGTAATAAAAGCCATTCTCAATCGACGGCCCAATTGTCAATTTTACACCAGGATAAAGCTGCTGAATGGCTTGTGCCATAATGTGAGACGTCGAGTGCCAAAAGGCTTGCTTGCCTTCGTCATCCTTAAATGTCAACAAAACTAATTTACCATCAGTGGTCAACGCAGTCGTGGTTTCTACTGTTTCTCCATTAAATTTGGCAGAAATAACCTGTCTTGCTAAACCTGCGCTAATACTTTGAGCAACATCCATCGGTGTTGAACCGCTTTCGTATTGCTTAACGCTTCCGTCTGGTAATGTTATGTTTATCATTTATA
>JAKDUG010000256.1 GCA_030457805.1 Psychroflexus sp. | reverse complement strand
CTAATACAGTGCAGAAAATTTGTAACAAACATTTACCAATACTGTTTTTACATGTTTGAAATTATAAAAGTTATTTTATCTTTAGAAACTTAAGTGTGTGAATGAAAAAAAATAAAAAATATCTTTTCGCCTTTCTTATTATTATAGGTTTATATTTTATCGTTATTAATTTAGCGGAGTTTTACATTGAAAAAAAGATCAATTCAGAATATGATGTGACTTACAATGATTTTAACCTCACCGTCACAGCAAATCTGCAGTTAAAGGATTTAAGCTATACGTCAGAGGAAATCAATCTCAAGGCTGAAAAGCTCCAAGTGAATATCGGTCTATGGAAAACTCTGTTTTCAGATCAAACAATTATAGATCAGGTCAATCTTTACAAAGCCAAGTTGACCTATCGTGTCAAAGCGCAAAAAGAAGCTGATGATAAATCTGAATCATCTCAAATAGATTTAAAAAAGCTTTATATTGAGGGATTGGATGCGATTGTGATCAAACAAAAAGATACACTTGCGCAAGTGACGAATTTGGATGTCACATTATCAGAACCTCTTAATGCTGATCTTGATGCCTCTCATCTAGATTATTTTAACCTTGAAGAGTTGCATTATCGTTTAGATCAGATACAGGATCTTTCGGTTTACAATTTTGCGTTTACAGGCGCAGATTTTACTATAGATTCTCTTCACGTAGATTCAGATTACACAAAAGAAAATTATATCAATCAACTCTCTAAGGAAAAGGATTTAATCACACACAAGAGTTATGGTGTTCAGCTGACTGATTTTTCTTTAGGGCTAGCTTCTCAGAAATTACAAAAAATCGGGTTTGATAATATCAAAATTGATTCGAGCCGTACACTAATTTATCGTGATAAAACAATAGCTGATGACAAATCAATTAAGTCTACTTATGGACAAAGTTTACAGGGTTTGGATTTTGATTTGGCAATTGACGAGATCGCAGTTCAAAACTCTCAGTTGACATACTCTGAAAGACTGAGTCAAAAGAAAGTAAGTGAGGTTGTTTTTAATAATCTGTCCGTTACAATTCAGAATTTCCACAATGTAAAGAGCAGGTCGGATGAACGCTTGAAATTGATTGGTTCTTTTGCTTTAAATCCACAATCAGAACTCGATGTAGCCATTGCTTATAATCAATTTGCAGCGGTTGAAACTTTTCAACTCGACCTGAGTGGAGGTGCTATTGATACGAAATCGTTAAATAAAATTTTGAAACCATCTATGAGTCTTGGAATGCAGGGCAGGTTTGAGGAAATTAAAGCACAAATATTAACACAAAAAAATGCACATGGTGATTTTGAACTGACAGCTAAAGATCTTGAATTGACAATGTATTCAGATTCTGGGCGTGAGCGTAAAATCATGTCTTTTGTGGCAAACAAACTTCTCAATAAAGATATTTCTAAGAAAATAAAAATCGAAAAAGTCGAGCGTAATCCGACAAAATCGATGTGGAATTTTATTTGGACTTATATCAAAACAGGTTTGACAAAAATTTTGCTTTAAATTTTAAAAGTGATCACAGGTCTTTTAGCGTGGTTGACTAAGCTTTCAGAGTGGCTGCCATTAAAGAAATGCGCAATTCCTTTGCGGCCATGTGTTCCGATTCCTATGAGGTCAGCATTAACTTTATTGGCAAAATTCCTCACTCCTTTTTCAATTGATTTATCAGAGTAGATTTCAAAATTAAACGCATCAGTATCTATTCCTTTTGTAAATTCCTTAAGGCGATCTTCAATGAATTGGTTTGTCTTGAAAGAATGTGGCGTATTGATATATATTAAGGTCAGACGAGCGTCAAGAAGTTTAGCTAATCTCACTGTTTCTTGAAAAGTCTTATTTTGTGTGTCTTTGAGACTCGAAGCAAAGACCATTTCTTCAGTAGAAAAAATAGGTGTATCTCCTTTGATAACGAGGACGGGGACGTTAGAGTTTCTCACAACTTTCTCGGTGTTCGACCCAATAAAAACCTCCTGCAGGCCAGAAACGCTATTTGATCCCATGACGATTAAGTCACAGTCGTGCTTATCAGTGATTTCCATAATGCCTTCAAAGGCTTGATTAAATTCAACTGTTTCGTGAACAACTAAGCCATCCAGTTCTTTTTGAAATTTCTCAAATGTTTCTGTAAATTTTTTGTGCGCCAATTTCATAAAGAAAAGTGATTCGGGGAGATCTCCGCCAACGCCTTCATTAATTGGGTCAATGAGGTCTAAAGGCAGATCTAAAAGATGGAGAAGATGAATCTCACTATTGTATTTACGGGCAATTTGGGCACTTACTTTTAGGGCATTTTGAGATTGTTCAGAAAAATCTGTTGGAACGAGAATTTTTTGCATTTGAATGATATTTAGAGGGTTTGAGGATA
>JAKDUG010000255.1 GCA_030457805.1 Psychroflexus sp. | reverse complement strand
AAGAAGTGATTTTTTAAACATATAATTAAAGCTAGCGCAAACATAACTAATTTTTAGCCTGTTTATTATGTCATACAAAAATAGATTTTAAAAAGAAATTAAGAACTTTTCAGGTCATCAATTCATCGTTTCTTGACCAAAATAAGCTTCGAGTTCTTTTAAAGTTGCTTCACTTGTATGTGTGTCTTTAACAATTTCGCCTTTGCTCAATACCACAATGCGCTCACAAACCTCCGTGACATGCATTAAATCGTGACTTGAAATTAAAATTGTTGTCTGCTTGCCTTCCACCAATTCTCTAATGATCTTTTTTAAACGAATCTGAGTTGTCGGATCTAAATTCGCGAATGGTTCATCTAAAATAATTACTTCTGGCTGTCCGATAAAAGCAGCGACAATGCCTACTTTTTTCTGGTTTCCTTTAGATAAATCACGTAAATATTTTTTTTGATTTAAAATTTCACCGTGAAAAAAATCTGAAAAACTCGCCAATAACTCATCGACATCCGCTTTTGAGACTTGTCTTAATTCCCCGATAAAATAAAAGTATTCTTCAGCTGTTAAGTATCCAATCAAGAAGCTTTCATCAATAAAGGCAGCTGTAAAAGGTTTCCAATCTTCACTTTCGCTCACAACAATATCACGACTGATAATCTGTCCGCTAGTGGGTTGAATTAAATCTAAAAGCATACTAAAAAAGGTTGTTTTTCCAGCGCCGTTATTACCGACCAGTCCAAAGCTTTCCCCTTTAGGAATTTTTAAATCTTGAATATTAAGAACCTCAACACCTTTATAGGCTTTGGTTAGATTCTGAACATTGATGAGTGTATTTTCCATATCTTATTTCTTTTCGTCAAAAGCGGCGATTGTTTTGTATTTCCCTTTTTGATAAATTTTTTCAATCTTGTTTAAAAAAACATTCTTCAACAGTAGGCCAACAACCCCACTAAGTCCTAAAGCAATCAATCCTGCATCAAAACTGATGAACTTATAAGGTATATAAAAGATAAGCATGGGACCTAGAATTTTCGGCAAACTGATCAGAAGTTGTGTTGGACTAAAACCATTGGTATTTGAAAAAGCCTTCGCTTTTTGATTCAGCTCCACAGGCACGCGATTGAGTGCGCCGCCATAAAGTGTGATAAACGAATTTAAACCGATATTAAAAGAAGCGCCTGCCAAAATCATGGCGTAGATATCCCATCCAAAAAACAAATAAGGTGTGCTTAAAATTAATGAAATCACAGTTGCTGAAATCATCAAATACAATTTAGATTCTAAGTATTGTCGATACGGTATATTTTGGCTCATCATCAATTTGTAATATTCACTATCCCACGACGGCACTAATTGTCCGAAAGTGAGCAGAAAACCGCCTGTCACAAACATGGATGCAAAGGCCAAGATCGCAGGCATATCCGTATACATATCTTGTGTATAAAAAATTAAACCATAGAAAAGAAAGAAAAATGAGGTCAGCATCACTTGCTTTGGCCGCGCATTTCGCAGAATAAGTCGTACATCATTTTTTAAGAAGAGTGATAGACTCCCAAAACGATCCAGAAAACTCAAGTTGTACGTCTTAATATCTGAAGATTTTTCAACAATAGCACCATCCGTATAAAAGTGTTGTCGTATAAAACGATAATTCACTTTAAACAAAAATACAAGGACAACAATAGGAATAATGACCCAATACAAATCTGTGTAAATGGCATAAAAAGCAGCGCCAAAATAACTCGCAATGTCAATAATCTCAAAGTGGTTAAGCGTCAGAAGCAAGGCGACGATTCCCAAAATCACAAAGAAGTAAAGCTTCGTTTTATTAATGAGAAAATTAGCGTAATTAATAGAAAAACCGATACATATAAAAGATACTAACCAAGTTAAAGTCCCTAAGACATCATAAGATTTGTACAACAGGACGCCAGCAATTGGCACAAAAAATAAAATAGGTAGAAAGTTAAAAAAAGACAGATTCGTTTTGAGCAATAAATATCGTATCACAACTGACCTTTTGATAGGCAGCATCAGCAAAGGCTTGATATTCATCACAGGAAGTTGTTGTAAGAAATAGCGCAGTGCTAAATCCCCGAGTACATAATAAATCAGATAATTATTGAGCACCTGAAAAGCATCCTGTCCTGGAAAGGCTTTTTCAAGTCCATAAAGGACTCCAACACCAACAAAAAGAGCCATTGCCATAAAATATAAGGCGCCAAGACCCAAGAGGATTTTGATTGCTAAACCTTTTTGAAAATAGGAGGATCTAGAAAATTGCTTCCATTCTAAACGTGCAAAATCTCTGATTTTCATGATGTCTATTTTGTTATAAGTTGAAGCAAGTTAGTATTTGTTACATGTAAAATTATTTTTTTTAATTGAAATCGACACTTTTAAAAACAA
>JAKDUG010000048.1 GCA_030457805.1 Psychroflexus sp. | reverse complement strand
CTTAAATAGATGTCATTAAGACTATACTTCAAGGCAAAAGTTAAACCTGAATACCGAATGTATTTATCTTCAGAATTCATCGTTACAATTGCACTGATAAAATTGGCCTCGTTTTCTTTGGCATAGCCCATCTGATGTCCAATTTCATGAGCCATTGTTGTGGGTTGTTTATATTTTGGCACCAAAGCATTGTATTGCGCTTCATTTGTAAATGGATTGATATAACCACTAAACCCAGCATAAGTTAAAGGAAGTGACAACAGCGAACTCTTTAAATTTTCATGGGGATATTCTAAATCTAAATTTTCGTTCTCAAAACCCTGATAAGTCTCAAAAACAAGGGCTTGTAATTCATTTTTCTTAAAATCAAAAGGAACAGCTAGCGTATCATTAGCGACCAATTGCCGATGTAGCGTATTCGATTTCTGAATTAAATCACAAGTAAAATCCACCAACTCTTCTGTCGTATATTCCGCGTCCATGTCCAAATTGACATACAAGGGATTTCTGTAATAATTGAGCCCCCAAAAGACATGAAATATAAAATAAGTCACTGACAGGAATGCTAAAAATTGATAAATCAGTAATCTGAAAGGTTTAAATTTTCGCTTAAAAAGAAAGAGAAACCATTTTAAAATCCATATAATAATCACAACATAAAACAAATCCCCCACTGAAAAGGGCACCCAAAATAATTGTAAGTGCTGAAATTCTGAGAGCATCTTAAAGAAACTCTGACTGTAATAAACCTCTATAAAGTCAGGAAATGCACTAACAATCGTGACAACAATTATCTGAAGAAGAAAAAAGAGACTTAAAATTTTGAGTATACGTAATTTCAAACTGTTATTTTTTGAATTCAAACTTAAGCAAATTCATACATTACTCATATTTTTATTGTAATTTTGAGGGCGTCAAATCACAACTTTTAAAACACAACTGATGATTGTTTTCTTTAAAACTACGCCGACGCACTTTTTCGCTGTATCCACCCCAAAAAGGCCTGATTACGAATGCCTCAAAAAACTAAAATGGCTTTTTGGTGATGCAACCTTTGTTGATCAAAAAGAAATTTCCGGTCCTTTTATTGGCCCACGCCAAGTGATGGTTACGCCATGGAGCACCAACGCCGTGGAAATCACTCAAAACATGGGTATCCGTGATATTCAGCGCATTGAGGAATTCGAAAGTGTGTCTCAGGATTTTGAAGCTTACGATAAAATGATCTATCAGAAATATACAGATCTCAATCAAGACATCTTCAAAATTGATATCAAACCTGAAGAAATTCAGAAAATTGATGACATTTCTGCTTACAATACCGTGCACGGATTAGCGCTAAACGAAGAAGAGGTCAACTACTTAAAAGAGCTTTCCGAACGTCTAAATAGACCGCTGACTGACGCTGAAGTCTTCGGATTCTCACAAGTCAATTCAGAACATTGTCGCCATAAAATTTTTAATGGAACATTCATCATCGATGACGAGGAGAAAAAAGACTCGCTGTTCAAAATGATCCGAGAAACCTCAGCAAAAAACCCAAATTCAATTGTTTCTGCCTATAAAGATAATGTCGCTTTTATCAAGGGACCATTTGTCCAACAATTTGCACCGCTGCGCCCTGACGAAGCTTCGTATTATGAAAACAAAGACTTTGAGTCCGTCATCTCTCTCAAAGCAGAAACACACAATTTCCCGACTACCGTTGAGCCATTTAACGGCGCTGCAACAGGAAGTGGTGGTGAAATCAGAGACCGACTCGCTGGCGGAAAAGGTTCTTTACCTTTAGCCGGAACAGCAGTTTATATGACTTCATATTCGCGAACCAACACACCGCGATCTTGGGAAAAGAATAGTGAAGAAAGAGATTGGCTTTACCAAACGCCACTCGATATTCTGATCAAAGCCTCAAATGGAGCATCTGATTTTGGAAACAAATTTGGACAACCACTTATTGCCGGATCTGTCTTTACATTTGAACACGAAGAACACAACCGCTTTTTGGCTTATGATAAAGTCATCATGATGGCAGGTGGCATTGGTTATGGAAAAAAAGAACAAGCCTTAAAAGAAATTCCAGCTTTGGATGATGACATCATCATTTTAGGTGGAGAAAATTACCGTATTGGAATGGGTGGTGCTGCCGTTTCATCAGCTGATACAGGCGAATTTGAAAGTGGTATTGAACTCAATGCCATTCAGCGTTCAAACCCTGAAATGCAAAAAAGAGTTGCCAACACCATTCGCGGGATGGTTGAAATCGATAAAAATCCTATCAAATCTATTCACGATCACGGTGCTGGCGGACACCTAAATTGCCTTAGTGAACTCGTCGAAGACACAGGTGGTTTTGTCAATCTTGAGGAACTTCCTATTGGCGATACAACGCTCTCTGATAAAGAAATTATCGGTAATGAATCTCAAGAACGCATGGGCTTAGTCATCGATTCTGAAAACGCCAAGTTTTTAAAAAAGATTGCTGACCGTGAACGTTCACCCTTATATTTTGTAGGTAAAGTTACAGATGATCATCGCTTTACTTTTAAAAATAACAAAACAGATCAAACCTCAATGGATTTGATGCTTGAAGATATGTTTGGTAGTTCTCCAAAAACAATCATGCAAGACAAAAGTATCAAACGCACTTATGCAGATATCGATCATAAAACAGATACAGTTTATGCGCATGTCAAAAATGTATTACAACTCGAAAGCGTTGCCTCAAAGGATTGGCTCACTAATAAAGTAGACCGCTGCGTCACTGGCCGCGTGGCCAAACAACAAACTTTAGGTCAGCTACAAATTCCACTTAATAACGTCGGCGTTATGGCCTTGGATTATTTAGGTCAAAAAGGTGTTGCAACCTCAATAGGTCACTCTCCTATTTCTGGCTTGATTGATCCTGTTGCGGGGTCCAAAAACTCAATTGCTGAGGCCTTGACAAACATGATTTGGGCACCTTTAGAAGAAAACATGACTTCTATCTCACTTTCAGCAAACTGGATGTGGCCTTGCCGAAACGAAGGGGAAGACGCACGCTTATATGAAGCTGTTAAAGCGGTTTCGGAATTTGCCATCAACTTAGGAATCAACGTCCCGACAGGAAAAGATTCCTTATCGATGACACAGAAATACAAAAATAAAGAAGTTATTTCTCCAGGCACTGTGATCATCTCAGCGGCAGGAGAATGCTCTGATATCACAAATGTTATCGAACCACTTTTGAAACCAAATGCTGGTAAAATATACTATCTCAACCTTTCAAACGACAAGCACAAACTCGGCGGTTCTGCTTTTGGACAAACCTTAAATAAGGTTGGAGGTAATGCGCCATCAATTCAAGATGATGCCTACTTCAAGAAACAATTCAATGGTATCCAAGCCTTAATTAAAGCAGATAAAATTGCTGCTGGTCACGATATTTCTTCGGGAGGATTGATCACTGCGCTGTTAGAAATTTGCTTTGGAAATAAAGATCTCGGTGCTGATATTAATTTAGACGCTTTAAATGAAGAAAATAGTCTGACTTTGCTTTTTGCTGAAAATAGCAGTTTGATTTTCCAAGCAAAAGGTAATATTGAAACAGAGCTCAAGGATCTAGGCATTAAAGCTGTTGAAATTGGGGAGGCAAAATCAAAACCGCATTTAAAAATCACACATTCAGATCAAGAATTTGATTTTGACATTGCGGAATACCGTCAAATTTGGTCTAAAAAATCTTATGAGTTTGATTGTGAACAAAGTGGAAAAGAAAAAGCTTTAGAACGTTATAATAACATAGGAAAAACCGGACTGAATTACCAGTTCCCAAAACATTTCACTGGAAAACGTCCAGAAGTACCACAACAGAAAATCAAAGCAGCCATCATTCGTGAAAAAGGCTCTAACTCTGAACGCGAAATGGCGCGTGCCCTACATATTGCAGGATTTGAAGTCAAAGATATCCACATGACAGATTTAGTCTCTGGAAAAGAAAACTTGGAAGACGTGCAAATGATTGCAGCTGTCGGCGGATTTTCCAACTCCGATGTGCTTGGCAGTGCTAAAGGTTGGGCGGGTGCTTTTAAATACAATGAAAATGCACACACAGCACTTCTCAATTTCTTTAACAGAGAAGACACTCTTTCCTTAGGTGTTTGTAATGGCTGTCAGTTGTTTATCGAGTTGGGCTTAATTAATCCAACGCATGATCAAAAGCCACGCATGCTCCATAATGACACTGAAAAATTTGAATGCCAATTCACAGCGGTTGACATCCTCGACAATGATTCTGTGATGCTTAAATCGCTAGCAGGTTCTCGCTTAGGAATTTGGTCAGCACATGGTGAAGGTAAATTTCAACTACCAGAAGCAGAAAGCAATTACAAGATTCCTGCTAAGTATTACGACAACGCATTCCCTTCAAATCCAAATGGATCAGATTATAATGCCGCCATGTTGTGTGATGACACAGGCAGACATCTTGTGATGATGCCACATCTAGAACGCTCAACTTTTAGCTGGAACTGGGCTTATTATCCAGAAGGCAGAAAAGATGAAGTGACACCTTGGATAGAAGCATTTGTCAATGCGAGAGATTGGTTGATTGAAAAAAATAAATAACAAAAAATACCATACAACTTTTATTTAGAAAATGGGAATAAAGTTAATTGCCAAAATTTTCTTATTTTGCAGAGTACAAAACTAAAATTTAATGAAAGATCTTAAACGTCTCTTTGACTTTCCATATTATCAGCTAGAAAATTTTGACTTAGATAAAGCCCTAGTCACAAAGTACGATGGCGAGTGGATTGCAACATCAACACGTTCATATATTGATCAAGCCAATCAAATCAGTCGTGGCCTACTAAAGCTCGGAATTCAAGCCAAGGATAAAGTTGCTTTGATTTCAACCTCAAATCGAACTGAATGGAACATCATGGACATTGGTACGATGCAAATTGGTGCACAAAATGTCCCTATTTATCCGACGATCTCAGAGGACGATTATGCTTATATTTTAAATCATAGTGAGTCCAAACTTTGTTTTGTTTCTGACAAAGAAGTCTATGACAAAGTCATGGCCATCAAGGATCAAGTGCCACATTTAGAACAGGTCTACACTTTTGATGATATCGAGGCTGCCAAAAGTTGGAAAGAAGTACAGGAACTTGGAAAAGATGAAAGCAGTCAGGATCAAGTCAAACAGATCATGGCAAGCATTACTGAAGATGATGTCGCAACGATCATTTACACATCTGGGACCACTGGAAAACCAAAAGGCGTTTTACTCTCTCATAAAAACATAGCGAGTAATGCGATCAACAGCTCAACGCGTCTTCCGACAGAAACAGGCAGAGCAAATGCCTTGAGCTTTCTTCCGATTTGTCATATTTATGAACGCATGTTGCATTACCTCTATCAGATCAATGGCGTCACCATTTATTTCGCAGAATCAATTGAAGCGATTAGTGATAACCTGAAAGAAGTTAAGCCAGACGTTATGTCTGCTGTGCCGCGTTTATTAGAAAAAGTTTACGATAAAATTATTGCAAAAGGATCAGATTTATCCGGCATCAAAAAAGCCTTATTCTTCTGGGCAGTCGACTTAGGTCATGCATATGAGCCATACGAAGCAAACGGATGGTGGTATGAGTTTAAACTCAGTATTGCAAAGAAATTAATTTTCAGCAAATGGCAAGAAGGTCTTGGTGGCAACCTCAAAGTTATAGCTTCGGGCAGTGCCGCTTTACAACCGCGATTAGCACGTGTTTTCAACGCAGCTGGTATCCGTGTGATGGAAGGTTATGGTCTGACCGAAACCTCTCCTGTGATAGCTGTCAATGACATGCGAGATCACGGTTTCAAGATTGGAACTGTTGGCAAACCTCTCCCTGAAACAATTGTCAAAATTGCTGAAGATGGTGAGATTTTAGTCAAAGGACCGCAAGTGATGAAAGCCTATTACAAAGACGAAGAAAAAACGAAAGAGTCTTTGGAGGACAATGGTTTCTTTCACACAGGTGATATTGGTGAGATAGACAGCGAAGGTTTTTTACGCATTACAGATCGCAAGAAGGAAATATTTAAAACTTCAGGTGGCAAATACGTTGCGCCTCAAATTCTTGAAAACACAATGAAGCAATCCAGATTCATTGAACAGATCATGGTAATTGGCGAAGGTGAAAAAATGCCAGCAGCACTCATTCAACCTAACTTCGAATTCGTCAAAGAATGGGCTGAACGCAAGGGAATTGAAATAGGCGAGACCCCAAAAGAAATTGCAACAAACGAGAAACTCATTGCGCGTATTGAAGAAGAAGTCATCTATTACAACAAGAGGTTTGGAAACTGGGAAAAGGTTAAGAAATTTGAATTGACAGGTGAAATTTGGACAATTGAAGAAGGACACCTCACACCGACACTCAAACTCAAAAGACGTAATATCAAAAACAGATTCTTAGAATCATACAATAGAATCTACGGCCATTAATCTAAAGCTTATTGATTAACCAACTCCAATAAGTTTGACTCTATTTTATTACTAGAAAAGGGAATATTACTCTTCGTGATATGCCCATTTCTATTGATTAAAAACATCCGATTGATATGATTTTTAATCAATCTTATATCGCGATTTTCAGCGTTTGCTTTTAATAAAAGCTTGTACTCCTGGTCAGTATTAAAGTTAAAACTTTCTAAGCGCTCCTGCCATAATTCGGCTCGTTCAGTATCAAAATTAAGACCGATAAATTTTATCTCAGGATATTTCTTCTGAAGTGTCTTTACTCTTTTGGCTTGATAATTACGATAAGCAGGTGAATGAAATGACCATGAAGAAATTGCCACCGGTTTGTCTTTCATAAGGCTACTCAAAGAAATTGTATCTAAACTTGAATTCAATAATTTTTGATCCCCCATAAAGCGATCTTCTAAAAATTTCTCTTGTATTCTGGCAGAAGCCAACAGATCCTTCTTAATATCACTAGATAATTTGCAATTCTTAATCAAGTCCTTAGTACCATTGAGTTGTTCTTCATTTTTAGAAAACAAAATCTCTTCTTTGACAAATCGTTCATAAAAACGATTGCGAATAATATCGTTTGTAAAAATACTGTCTGCAAGCGCTAACCTTTTTTGGACGTTTTTAAAACTATTGAGTTTAAAGCAATCCGAATCTTTTTCATCACAATCCTCTATGGATTTATTTTTGAGGTAATTATCTAAAAAACGTAAATAACCAAAGTGATTCAATAAATCTTCATCATTAAAATCAATTGAATTCCGATAGTTGAAATAATCTGACTCAAAATCATCTTTGCGTTTATGGAAATATTTATGAATCAAAAAAGCGTAACGCTCACGCATATCATAAAATTCAAAAGCGATACTTTTCTCAGCAATACGATTGAAGTACTCAGAAAAATCATAATCATGATCTAAATCCTTTAATGATTTTAGACGCATTTGCCGAATTGAATCTGTTTTAAAAGAAAAATCTGAAGGTTTGACCTTGTAATATTTAAGAATCAAATTATCATTTTTTTCATTCAACAAAAACATGTTGATCAGAAAATTATTTTCAACAGCTGAACTGCCGCCAAAAGTCAAGGATTCATCAAAGGCTTTTGTATTAACTCTAAAAACAAGACTATCATTGGGTTTTAAATAGACGAGCTGCCACTCTGGAACATGATGAAATGCATAAATACCTTCCTCTTCAATATCTATATATGCAGAAAAAGTATGGTCTGCATTAATTGGGATGTGCTCCACCAAGTTCCCATCTTTACTAATCGTGACCACGCTATCGATTGGATGAATCACTTCACCACCGATGTAAGTCATATTTTTTTCGGTTTGCGCACAACTTGCAAGCAAGATCGTGGCAACCAAAGACAGAAATAATCGCATATCTTAATCTAATGTTCCCGTCACAAATATAAATTGAGCAATCAGATAATGATGTTAAGCCCTAGTTAAAAGCTGAATCTTGAGGACTTTAGAATGTAAATTAATATGCGTACTTTTGCAAAAAATTAAATTCACTATGCTTACAGTTTCTAACTTGTCTGTTCAGTTTGGCAAACGCGTTTTGTTTGATGAGGTCAACACCTCCTTCACTGATGGTAATTGCTACGGTATTATCGGCGCCAATGGTGCTGGGAAATCGACTTTTCTAAAAATCATATCTGGACAAACAGAACCGACCTCAGGTCATGTTCATCTTGAGACAGGCAAACGCATGTCAGTTTTAGAACAAGATCACAGCATCTATGATGATTTTAACGTCTTGGAAACTGTTATTATGGGAAATACCCCGCTCTATAAGATCAAAAAAGAAATGGACGATATTTACGCAAAAGAAGACTTCAGCGATGCTGATGGGGAACGCGTGGGTATCCTTCAAATTGATTTTGAAGAGATGGATGGTTGGAATGCCGAAAGCAATGCTGCTTCTCTCCTTTCAAACCTAGGCATAGGAGCTGATGTCCATTACTCACAGATTAAAGATTTAGACGGAAAGCAAAAAGTACGTGTGCTCTTAGCAAAAGCAATTTTCGGCAATCCTGATGTACTGATAATGGATGAGCCGACAAACGATCTTGATTACGAAACAATCACCTGGTTAGAAGATTTTCTTGCTCATTTTGACAATACGGTCATTGTCGTTTCTCACGATAGACACTTCTTGGATGCAGTGTGTACGCATATTTCTGATATTGATTTCAGTAAAATCACGCATTATAGTGGGAACTATACTTTCTGGTATGAATCGTCACAATTGGCTGCAAAACAACGTGCACAACAAAATAAAAAATCTGAAGAAAAGAAAAAAGAGCTCCAGCAGTTTATAGAGCGCTTTAGTGCTAACGTCGCCAAATCAAAGCAAGCAACTTCACGTAAAAAGATGCTCGAAAAGTTAGACTTCAAAAATATTAAACCTTCAAGCCGTCGCTATCCTGCCATTATTTTTGAAAAAGATCGCGAAGTCGGTGATCAAATTCTTCACGGTGAAAATCTTTCAGCAAGTATTGATGGTGAGGTTTTATTCTCCAATGTTAACATCAACTTGACTAAAGGTGATAAAGTCATTCTTTATTCAAAAGATTCAAGAGCAACAACAGCTTTTTATGAAATCATCAACGGGAAACAAGAACCTGATTCAGGGAAACTCCAATGGGGTGTCACAACTTCACAATCATATTTACCAAATGACAATAGTGAATTTTTTGAGAATAAACTCTCATTAGTTGACTGGCTCAGACAATGGGCGCAAACCGAAGAAGAACGAGAAGAAGTTTATATCCGAGGATTTTTAGGTAAAATGCTTTTTAGTGGTGATGAAGCCTTAAAAACATCTGATGTTCTTTCGGGTGGCGAGAAAGTAAGGTGCATGCTTAGTAGAATGATGATGATGAGAGCCAATGTCCTTATTCTTGATGAACCGACAAACCACTTAGACCTTGAAGCCATTACTGCTTTTAACAACTCTCTGAAAAACTTTAAGGGCAATGTCATCATGACAACACATGACCATCAGTTTGCACAAACAGTTGCGAATCGTATTATTGAGATTACACCAAATGGGGTGATTGACAAACACAGCACCTTTGATGATTATATGTCTGATCCAAAAATCAAAGAACTAAGAGATAAAATGTACACTTAATACATTTTATTTTCTGAGAAAACCTCATAAAAAAAGAGCTGCTTTAAGAAATTAAAGCAGCTCTTTTTAGTTTGTATCCAGTCTTTATTTACTCAAATACATGCGTCGTTTTGCATAGAGATCATAAAACTCATCATCTCTTAAACTGTCGATGAACAAAATACTTTCGCCTGTACTTTTCATTTCAGGACCGAGTTGTTTATTCACATTGTGGAATTTATCAAAAGAAAAAACTGGCTGCTTGATTGCATAACCTTCTAATTTCGGATTGAAATTAAAGTCTTTCACTTTTGCATGGCCTAGCATCACTTTCGTGGCAAAATTCACATAAGGTTCCCCATAAGCTTTAGCGATAAATGGAACTGTTCGCGATGCTCTTGGGTTTGCTTCGATGATATAAACTTCATCATCCTTAATTGCAAATTGGATATTAATCAAGCCAACTGTGTTTAAAGCCAACGCAATTTTTCTGGTGTGATCTTTAATTTGCTCAATGATTAAATCTCCAAGATTAAAAGGTGGCAAAGTTGCATTTGAGTCTCCAGAATGGATTCCACATGGTTCTATATGCTCCATAATTCCGAGGATATAGACATCTTCTCCATCACAAATTGCATCTGCTTCAGCCTCTATTGCGCCGTCGAGATAATGATCGAGCAAGAGCTTGTTGTTTGGTATTTTTCTCAACAAATCAACGACATGAGCTTCGAGCTCTTCTTTATTGATCACAATCTTCATTCCTTGCCCTCCCAGAACGTAAGAAGGTCTGACAAGAATTGGAAAATCTAAGTCATCAGAAAGCTCAAGCGCTTGTTCTGCCGTTTCAGCTACGCCAAATTCTGGATAAGGAATATTATTTTCTTGTAATAAAGTTGAGAAGCTCCCCCGATCTTCGGCCAAATCTAAAGACTCATAACTCGTCCCAATGATATTAATACCATATCTGTCTAATTTCTCAGCTAATTTAAGTGCCGTTTGCCCACCGAGTTGAACGATAACACCTTCAGGTTTTTCATGTCGAATGATATCGTAAATATGCTCCCAGAAAACGGGTTCAAAATAAAGCTTATCAGCAATATCAAAATCAGTGGAAACTGTTTCAGGGTTACAGTTGATCATAATTGTTTCGTAACCGCATTCAGCTGCTGCCAAAACGCCGTGGACACAACAATAATCAAACTCAATTCCTTGACCGATGCGATTCGGCCCTGACCCTAACACAATAATTTTTTTCTTATCAGAAACTTCACTTTCGTTTTCTGTATAAATTTCTCCATCAGCAGTTTCAATTTCTGCTTCAAAAGTAGAATAATAGTAAGGTGTTTGTGCCTCAAACTCTGCTGCACAAGTATCTACGAGTTTATAAACACGGTTGATCTTTAGAGCGTCGCGTTTATCGTGTACTTGGCTTTCTAAACATTCGAGCATATGTGCGATTTGTCGATCTGCAAATCCCTTTTGTTTAGCTTCGAGCAAAAGTGGCTTTTCAAGCGTATCGATATCGTATTTTCCAATTTCCTTTTCTAAAAAATACAGCTCTTCATATTGTTTCAAGAACCACATATCTATTTTTGTAATCTCGTGAATTCTACTCAGTGGAATTCCCATCTGAATAGCATCATAAATAACAAAAACACGATCCCAACTTGCAAACTCGAGTTTTTCTAAAATCTGATTGTAATCCGTATATCCTTTTCCATCGGCGCCTAAACCATTGCGTTTGATTTCAAGTGACTGCGTTGCTTTGTGTAAAGCTTCCTGAAAAGAACGCCCAATTCCCATCACCTCACCTACAGCTTTCATTTGTAAGCCTAAAGTCCGATCAGAACCTTCGAACTTGTCAAAATTCCAACGTGGAATTTTCACAATCACGTAATCCAAACTTGGTTCAAAAAACGCTGATGTTGTTTTTGTAATTTGATTTTCAACTTCATCCAAATGATAACCAACAGCGAGTTTAGCTGCAATTTTAGCAATTGGATAACCCGTTGCTTTTGAAGCCAAGGCTGACGATCGTGAGACACGTGGGTTAATTTCAATGGCAATGATATCTTCATTTTCATCTGGACTCACAGCAAATTGCACATTACAACCCCCTGCAAAATCACCAATGCTACGCATCATTTTGATGGCCATATCACGCATGCGCTGATAAGTTTTGTCACTCAAGGTCATCGCTGGTGCGACTGTAATAGAGTCACCTGTATGAATCCCCATTGGATCCATATTTTCAATACTACAGATAATTGTAACGTTATCATTGGCATCGCGCAGCAATTCAAGCTCGAATTCTTTCCATCCTAAAAGGGCTTTATCTATCAATACTTCATGAATTGGTGAAGCTTCGAGACCACGTTCTAAAAGTTCATTAAAGTCTTCTTCCTTGTGCACGAAAGAAGCTCCACTTCCCCCAAGTGTGAAAGAAGCACGAATCACCAAAGGAAAACCAAATTTCTGGGCAACCTCTTTCCCTTCAAGGTAAGAAGCAACCGTTTTTGAAGGTGCGACAGGAATGTCTATCTTCTGCATGAGTTTTCTAAACGCCTCACGGTCCTCAGTGATATTAATTGCATCAATATCAACACCGATGAGCTTGACGTCAAAATCATTCCAAATTCCTTTTTCATCAGCTTCAATACATAGGTTGAGTGCAGTTTGACCGCCCATTGTTGGCAGAACAGCATCAATCTCTGGATGAAGTTTGAGAATTTCAATGATAGATTTTGTTGTCAATGGCTTGAGATACACATGGTCAGCCATTGTTGGATCAGTCATAATGGTCGCAGGATTTGAGTTGATCAATATCGTTTTGATACCATCTTCTCTAAGTGACCTTAAGGCTTGTGAGCCTGCATAATCAAATTCGCAAGCTTGACCAATGACTATTGGTCCTGAACCAATTAATAAGATGTTTTTTAAATCGTGATTTTTAGGCATAATAATGGGCGTTGAAATGTCGTTAAATTATATAAAAAAAGGTGTTGCTTTAAAAAAACAACACCTTCAAAATATGATTAAATTATCATACATTATCTTTTTCTCATACTGAGTTCTGATGATACAGACAATCTTTTTCTTCCTTTTGATCTTCTTCTAGCAAGAACCTTTCTTCCATTCTTAGAAGCCATTCTCTCTCTAAAGCCATGTTTGTTCTTACGTTTTTGTTTCGAAGGTTGGAAAGTTCTTTTCATTATCTTTATGTTTTATTAATCTTTGTATTTATTTTATCGCGTGCAAATATACAATAAAACATTTTTTAAGCAAACATGTCTTTAAAGATTTTCTCATTCTTTTTTGTAAATTTGCAGA
>JAKDUG010000254.1 GCA_030457805.1 Psychroflexus sp. | reverse complement strand
TAGACTTAGGATCTAGTGCTTCACGGTGTGAGAGTTCGAGTCTCTCCGCCCGCACCATTAAAAACCTCAACTTTCTAATTTGTAGATCGTTGAGGTTTTTTTATTTTTAAAGTGTACTGTATTTGTCCTAAAACTACGCGTTCGTTTCTGTGTGTTGCCTTATTCTGCTTACTTCATGATCTTTCCTTGTTATCTTCATTTGATAAAAAGGACTTACTTTACCAATTGGAAATCCATAAAGCAACGCTTATCAAAATCATCACAAATAAATATTTTTAAAGAAACAATTCTTTAAATTTGCAGATTCTTCTATCCTTCTAAGTTATTATAAGCCTTGTAAAAATAGTTCTATGTCATTTAAAGATATTTCAAGTTTACAAGATCGAACTAGGCATCTCCTTGATGAATTTGGCCTAACGGATCATTTGTCCGATTTTCTAGCGGTGATCATTAATAGTGTTGCCTTATTTGTTGTTAGTTGGCTTTTCTCGATACTCATCCGAACAATAATTCGCGCTGTTGTGCGGCCTTGGCTAAAAAAACAAAAGAATGAACGCACCTCCATTTTTATCAAAAAAAGAGTCTTTGATGCCTTAGCAAAACTGGCGACAGGATTTGTAGTTTATCATCTTTTGCCTTTGTTTTTTAATATTAGTGAGGCCACCACGCACAATCTGCGCATACTCACGATAATTTATATTATTATAATGGCTATGGTCTTCCTGACGCGTACATTCCACTCCTTGGAGTACTTAGGACAGCACAGCAAAAAATATGAAAAGAAACCGGTGAGTAGTTATATCCAAGTGATGTTGATTATTTGTTATCTCATTTCTGCTGTCCTGATTATATCTATACTTTTCGGAAAATCACCCATGACCATCATTACTGCTTTTGGTGCAGGTATGGCCATTGTTCTCTTGATATTTAAGGATGTTATATTAGGTTTGGTTGCCAGTATTCAGGTTTCTGTTAACGATATGGTACGTGTTGGTGACTGGATTTCTGTCTATAATTATGATGCTGATGGCCAGGTGACCGAAATTAATTTAACCAGTGTTAAAGTGCGCAATTGGGATAATACCATTAGTAATGTTCCCACTTACGCCTTGGTCTCAAATGGTTTCAAGAATGTCAGAGAGATGGAGGATACGAACATTCGGCGTATTATGCATCATTTGCTCATTGACCTGAGAAGTATAAAGGAAGTTGATAAAGATTTTATTGAAAACCTGCATGCTAAAGATCTATTTTCAGGCGAATATGACAACTTGAAATGGTACAACGAAAAAGGATATGATTTTGAAAAGGTCACTAGCATCACCAATCTTAGTCTTTTTAGGCAATATATTGAATCCTTTCTTGTCGCGCATCCGGGCATAGACAATGATTATATGGTGGTGAGACAACTTCAGCAAGATGGAAATGGTCTTCCTATAGAAATATACGCTTGGGTGAAAAGTGTCAGCTTTAAGCCCTTAAACTTGATTCAATCAGATGTTTTCGAACATCTATTTGCCGTCATCGAAGATTTTGATCTTGTTTTATTTCAAAAACCGACAGGAAACGATATTCAGGAGATTAAATCAGGCGTGGCACTAGATCAAATACCTAAGAAGTCGCGGTAGAAACGTTGCGCTAATGCCGTTGTGATAAACGTGTCTTTTCTAGAACGAGCAGCGTGAGATCGTTTATAACACGGATTTACTTAGTTGCCGATTCGTCCTTCTGATTCGGTTGAGCTTAACATCCTTTCAGTTATATCACTTTGCTTATTTAACTATGCTGCAGCTATTCTTTCTTGTTTAAGTTTTGCCCGTGTTTGTTTGACGGTTAGTGAACTGCCATCGTGACTCCAGCCTGGAGGACCAAAAATATACATCAATTTATCCCCCCAATTTTTGGACTTTTTCATGTCATTCCAGATGTTTTTGTATTCGTGCGTTAGGATCACGTAGAGGTTGTATGAGTTTGGGGGTAAGGAAACACCGTATTCAATTTCAATAGAGTCATCAAGCTCTTTCCATGTGCCAAAGATCCGATCAAATACATTGAGGAAACCACCGTGGTTTTTATCCATGTACTCAATATTTTGAGCGTGGTGGACTTGATGCATGGTGTGCGTGTTTAAGAAGGTTTCAAGAAAGCCCAATCTTTTGATGTATTGTGTGTGCAATTGAAATTGCCATAAAGCCTCAATACCCAAGCAAACAACAAGCATTTCAGGTGGAAAACCAATAATGACAATCCACACATAAAAGAAAGGTTTATAAAAAATAGTAAACCAACCATTACGGACAGCTGTTCCCAGATTAAAATTGTCAGAGGAGTGGTGTACAATATGTGCCGCCCATAGGAAGCGAACCATATGGTTTTGACGATGGAACCAGTAATAAGTATAATCATCTAATAGCATA
>JAKDUG010000253.1 GCA_030457805.1 Psychroflexus sp. | reverse complement strand
TCCTGATGTTACAAATTTAAGAAACTTAGGAATGACAGCATACTATAAACCAGCTTTAGGTTTATTAATGTTAAGAGAATATATTTTAGGAGAAGATCGCTTTGATGAAGCTTTTAAATCTTACATCAATACTTGGGCTTATAAACATCCACAACCGTCAGATTTCTTTAATCATATAGAAAATGTGACAGGTGAAAACCTGAATTGGTTCTGGAAAAATTGGTTTTACGGGAATGATAATATTGACTTGGCTGTCACTGATGTCAAGCAAAAAGAAGGCAGTTATTTATTGACTTTTGAAAATAAAGGTGATATACCAATGCCAGTGCATTACGATGTCACGCTTGCTGACGGATCAAAAGAAACAAAGACTTTGCCAGTAGAAATTTGGATGAGAGGAAATACCTGGACGACCGAGTTTAAAACAGATCAAGAAGTGATTGAAGTTGAGGTTGATCCTGACAACATACTTGTCGATATCAATTCATCAAATGACACTTGGTCAAAAAGTAAGAAAAACTAAATTTAGCACCCTTAAATTCATTTGATGAAGCCTATAAAAAAGAAGGAAGTTGATATTGAAATGCGTGGTGGTATAAAACTGCACACAACGATTTATACACCAAAAGACCATTCTAAAACTTACCCGATTTTGATGCAGCGAACACCATATAGTTCAGTGCCTTATGGTAAAAGTAGAATGAAAAAACGGATTGGGCCTAACGAACAATTGATGAAAGAAGGCAATATTATTGTTTATCAAGATGTGCGTGGCCGATGGATGAGTGAAGGTATTTATGACAATATGCGTGCTTACATTCCAAATAAAAAGGGTGAGCAAATCGATGAAGCAAGTGATACTTATGACACCATTGAATGGCTGATTAATAATCTTGAAAATACCAACAAAAAAGTAGGTGTATGGGGGATTTCTTACCCAGGATTTTATACAAGTTATGCCTTGTTGTCAGAACATCCAGCTTTAAAAGCAGCTTCACCGCAAGCGCCAATTGGGGATTTTTATTTTGATGATTTCCATCACAATGGCGCCTTCTTATTGTCGTATTGGCGGGCCACATATTTGTTTGGTTATATGAAAGACAAACCAGCATCAGAGCCGTGGTATGGTTTTCCTGATGTAGAAACAGAAGATCAATATCAGTTTTTCTTAGACCATACGCCTTTATCGAAACGAGATGCCTTTGACGAAGGCGAAAATGTCTTTTGGAATCAAATCAAAGCACATCCAGATTATGATGCATTTTGGCAAAAAAGAGGCTTGATTCAACATTTGGAAAAAGTTGATATCAAACCTGCTGTGATGACAGTTGGCGGTTTGTTTGATGCTGAAGATTTGTACGGACCATTTAACACTTATAAAGCTATCGAAAAAAATAACGACAACTTTAATATGTTAGTTTTCGGACCGTGGAGTCATGGTGACTGGGCAAGAAAATCTAAAAGACAAGTGATAGGAAATATTCATTTTGGAGATGATCTTTCTGAGGAATATCAGAACAATTATGAAACTGTATTTTTTAATCATTTCTTAAAGTCAAACTCTGAAAGTATTAAATTAGCTGAAGCTCATATTTTTAATACAGGCACAAAAAAGTGGAATGATTTTGATGCTTGGCCTCCAAAAAATGCTTCTAAGAAAAGCTTTTATTTAGGTGCTAATCAAAAATTGACACCTCAGAAAAATGAGAAGTCAGAAGTGAAATTTGTAAGTGATCCTCAAAAACCTGTTCCATATTCTGAAGATATCAAGTTCGGGTTTACACCAAGAAAATTCATGACTGATGATCAAAGATTTGCAGCAAGAAGACCTGATGTTTTGGTTTTTGAAACAGAAGTTTTTGATGAAGATTTTACCATTTCAGGAGAAGTTTTAGCAGATTTAAAAGTTGCAACAACAGGATCAGCTGCGGATTGGATTGTCAAAATCATTGATGTTTTTCCAGCAGACACAGAAACCACAGACGATGTACAAGATCATTTAAAGTTGTCAAACTATCATATGATGGTGAGAAGTGAAGTGTTTAGAGGGCGTTACCGCGATGGGTTTGATAAGCCAAAGGCATTTAAACCCAACACAAAAGAAAATGTAAAAATCACTTTACAAGATATCAATCATACATTTAAAAAGGGACATAAACTTCAAGTACAAGTGCAAAGTACCTTTTTTCCATATATCGATATTAACCCACAAACTTACGTTGATAACATATTTAAAGCCAAGAAAGAAGATTTTCAGAAACAAACTCACACAATATTTGGAGATTCGAGAATAATTTTCGATTTTGCTGAATAATTACAATCAACTAAAATAACGATGAAGGCTGTCAACTTTGGCAGCCTTTTTTTATTAACTTCATTATTCTTTAACGAGAATTAATATCAGATTCGTTTTTATCTTAAG
>JAKDUG010000252.1 GCA_030457805.1 Psychroflexus sp. | reverse complement strand
ATCATCTAAACCGTAAATCCAAACCTCTTTTGTCAACACATCACTGTAAGTATTCTCAACAAACAATTTTTTACGTTCACCTTTTTTGTTGCGATAAATCTTAAGTTTAACGCGGTCATCTTCTAAAAATTCAAGGTCGATAAAGTCATCTTTGTTCGTCGCAATAACAACGACATATTCAGCCAATACATCATAGAATTTTGAGATCATCGACACAATGTTGTCACGTCTTTTCTTAAATGTTTTTTTTAATTGCTCATTAACTTCACCTTTAACTTCTTCGGGCATTTCTGCAAATGCGCGTTCTATGACATCATCTGTAATATTTTTCTGGATGTATTCAGCAGCATCCATCCAGTCTTCCTTTGAAGAGTTCCTCAGCAAATTACGATCTTGACTTCTCGCATTAAAAGAATACCAATTATAATAATCAATGTCTTCAGAAAACTCTTGGTAGGATTTTGGAAAGCTTGCCATCAAACGGACTAAATCAAAAAATCCACCATCAAAATTAGCGAAAACCTGATCGCGATCACGTGGTATTGGTGAGAATATATGTGTTTTATATTCCGTTTTAGTTTCAGCCCAGCGCCATTGTCCGCCGTGGCGATCAAAATCACCGATTAAGATATCAAAAATACGGGATTTGATATATTGCTTTTCGTCGACTTTATATTTGGCATCACGTTTTAAGTGACCATAAAATTTTCTTGTACTGACAATATCATGATTTGGTGATCCAAAAAAATCAGTTCCCAGCCAATGATCTTCTGGACGCTCTTCAATCATGTAAACAGAATTGCCGTGCATTTTATTAAACTTGCCTAGGGCTTTCTGTTTTGGAATATAAAAAAGTTTTGGATTTGTATGATAAACACCGATTTCTTTAGCCATCACTGGTACTGTAAGGAAAGCAAAGGGATGCGATGTTGTCATGATATCTTCCAATAAATTTTCTATGATAGTGTGATCAAATTCATCCTTTAAGTATTGATCCTCATACACATTCGATTGTAACAACCGAACTGCATCTTTTCGAATTTGGCGGATGTTGTATTGTCGGCCTTTTTTATCTTCTAATCGCAAAGAATTTGTTTGATCTCCTCCCCCTAATTGAATTGGTGTTAAACCGCCATAAAGCGTATCTAATTTCACGGTTTTATATTCAATTGGCGTCAAATAAAGTTCTCTATAATGTTGTCCTAAAATACTTTTATAGCTTTTTGACTCCCCTAAATCCACATCGTCATAAATGGCTTTTGTGATGAATTCAGCATCGGATTCTTCATAATTAATTTCTTGATTGAGATAATTTGGCGGATTGATTTGTTTCTGAAAAACAGGAGTGGCTGTGTCATTTTCTGCTTTGTAAAAACGCACATAAGATGCGCCATTTTTTAAAACTGTCAACTCAGCAAAACCTTGCCCTGGATAGGCAAACTCTGAATACCTCCCCAGTTGAGCAAAAGAAATTTTTGAACCTGAACCACTGATGATCTGTTTTGTTGATTCAGCTTCTATATATTGCAAATTATGCTCATGGCCGGCAGCAAAAATGACATTTTCATATTGTTCTGCATATTTCTCTAATTGATTCACTAAACTTCGGTAGAGTTCATTCTGAATGTCTTGTCTAGAGATTCCTCCATTGGCACGAATTGCATTCGCGAGTGACCCTAATATAGGAAGTGGAATTTTCTCTGGCGCCGGAAACAAATGTTTAGTCAATTCGTATTTTCCTCCGTGAATACCATTTGAATGTAGAGGATGGTGCATGGCCACAAGCACCGTTTTATTCTGGTTTTTTTTGAGTTCTGTTGCAAATTCATCAATAAATTGCTGTCGTGTTTTTATACGTGGGCAGTTTCTGTTGATTTGCGGATTCTTATCCCATTTTTGTAAAAACCACTCAGAGTCAATTGTCAATAAATACAACGCATCACTTAAGTCCTCACCACTCATTCCACAGCCGATCTCTGGCTCCCAATGAAAAGAAGAATCATTATCAGTATAGTCTTCCATATATTCCTTTTGTTCTATCAACCCAGGAATACCATTGCGCCAATCGTGATTGCCAGGAAGAAAAATTACATCTCCATCAAATTTCTGAAAAACATTCAGTTGTGCTCGGGCTCTTGCTTCTGCTTCTGAGCGCGTAGAATGATCTTTTAAAGGCATACCGTTTGGATAAATATTATCTCCTAAAATGATAATCTGCTCAGCATTGCGATCTTCATTGAGAATATAAGATTCCAGTCCCTTCAAGCCATCAGTTGTATTTCCTTTGATAGAATTCCCTGTATCTCCTATTAAAATAAGTCTATTTGCAATCTCATCATCTTCAAAATCAATGATTTGATTATGAGATTCATCCTTAATTTTAAGATCGTAAGAGGCACAAGACAAAAGTGTAAATAGGCTTAAAAAAACAAGTGTTTTCGACATATTTT
>JAKDUG010000251.1 GCA_030457805.1 Psychroflexus sp. | reverse complement strand
GATTTCAATCTTTACTGCTTGTAAAAACGATAACCAGCAAAAAAAATCATCGACAAACGAAAAGTCTCAAGATGAAGAAGTCATGACACTTTATACGCATCGTCATTACAAACCTGACCAAAGTATCATTAAAATGTTTGAAGATGAAACAAACATTAAAGTTAAGGTTGTTAATGCCAGTGCCGATGAACTCATCCAAAAAATGAAAATGGAAGGCAAACAATCTCCCGCTGATGTGATTATCACTGTTGATGCTGGCCGTTTACACCGTGCTAAAGAACAAGATTTATTACAAAGCATTGAATCTGATGTGCTAGAAAAGACAATACCTTCACACCTTCAAGACACGGATAACCAATGGTTTGGCTTCACTAAAAGAGCGAGAATAATCGCTTATGCGAAAGATAGAGTTAAACCTGAAGATCTATCAACTTATGAAGATTTGACAGCAGAAAAATGGAAAAACAAGATCTTAATCAGATCTTCTTCAAACATCTACAACCAATCCCTGATGGCATCAATTATTGCTAATGATGGCGAAGAAGAAGCTAAAGAATGGGCAAAAGGTATTGTAAATAATATGGCACGCGCTCCTAAAGGCTCTGATAGAGACCAAGTGAAAGCTGTTGTCGCTGGCGAAGGTGATTTAGCAATTGTTAACTCTTACTACATCGGTAAAATGCTCAACTCTCCTGACAGCGAAGAAGTTGAAACTGCCAAAAAAATTGGTTTGTTTTTCCCAAATCAAGATGGCAGAGGAACGCATGTGAATGTGAGTGGTGCTGGTGTTACTAAATATGCGCCAAATAAAGAAAATGCAATTAAATTTATTGAATTTTTAGTAAGTGAAAAAGCACAAAAAGAATTCACTAACCTAAACTACGAATACCCAGTGATTGAAAGTGTTGAGCCAACGGCAGACATCAAAGCATGGGGCGATTTTAAAGAAGATAATTTAGAATTGACAAAACTCGGAGAAAATAATAAAAAAGCAGTTTTACTTTTTGATGAAGCAGGCTGGAAATAATAAAAAATCCTCCTTGATCACAAGGTTGAATAGACTTGTACGAGATACAAACAAATGGTCAGTTTTTACGCTGGCCATTGTTCTTTTCTTGGCATTACCTATTCTTTTTATCGGTGTTGAGCTTTTTGCTGGACCTGGTGAATCTTGGAATCATATTACTGAATATTTATTACCCGAGTATATACTCAACTCTTTATATCTGATTGTTTTTTGTAGTCTATTGGTTCTCATTTTTGGTGTTTCCTCCGCATGGTTTGTTTCACGCTTTGAGTTTCCTTTACGCAAACAAATGGAGTGGCTTCTTATTCTTCCTTTAGCAATTCCCTCCTACATTGTCGGTTATGCTTATGCTGGTATATTTGATTACGGTGGAAGTTTAAACCTTATTTTAAGGTACTTTAATCTTGACTTTATTCGCATTGATGTGATGAACAAAGCTGGACTCGCCTTCGTATTAAGCATTTCGCTATTTCCTTATGTTTACGTTAGTGCGAGAGCTTTCTTCCTGAATCAAGCCAACAACCTTCTTGAAGCCTCGAAAATGCTAGGTGTAGGTGAAGCCAAAAGTTTCTTTAAACTCATGCTTCCTCTTGCCCGACCTGCTGTTGTTGCTGGCTTAGTTTTGGTATTAATGGAAGTGCTTAACGATTATGGCGCTGCTAAATATTACGGCGTCAATACATTTACAACTGGTATATTCAGGTCGTGGTTTTCATTAGAAGAACCTCAAACAGCGGTTTATTTATCAGCAATTTTAGTGGTGATTATCCTTGCTTTAATTCTTTTTGAAAAGTGGCAAGTCAGAAAAATGAAATTTAATTCTGCAAAAACAAACAATACACAACTCGAACGTAAAGAAACAAAAGGCAGTCAAAAATGGTTGATATTTTCTGTGGTTATGCTACCTGTTTTGCTCGGCTTTATTTTACCTGTTGCACAACTTATATATTGGGCGACAATCACAGCTTCAACAGTTTTTGACACAGCGTTTATCATGCTATCACTGCAAAGTTTTGGTATTGCTATTTTATCAGCAATTATTACAGTCTTCTTTGCACTTTTATTGATTTATTTTTCAAAATGGAGCGCATTAAATTTCATAAAAAATACAGCTAAAGTCGGGGTTTTAGGTTATGCCATTCCTGGTGCAGTTATCGCAATTGGTATTATGTTACCGACTATAGCCTTTGACAAATGGCTGATTCAAATTTTGAATCAATTCGGGATTGACTCTGGGCTGATTATCAATGGAACACTGATCGCTTTATTTTATGCTTATGCTGTCAGATTCTTAGCTGTGGCTTATCATCCCATAGATTCAACGGCTTTAAAAGTAAGTGAAACAATCCCTGACTCATCAAAAGTTTTAGGTGTTGGACATCTCAAAACTTTTAGAAAAATTGAATTTCCATTAATAAAAACCGGCGTTTTCAGTGCT
>JAKDUG010000250.1 GCA_030457805.1 Psychroflexus sp. | reverse complement strand
CAGTATTTCATTAATACTGTTTTATTAATACTTATGTAGCACATTTCTTTCAAAACATAATATAGCAAAATACAAAAATATTTACGATTAAAAGTTTTAATTATTCTACCGGATTCGTTAAATTTGCATGTTCTGCAATTAATTATGAAACAACATCGTTCGTTTTCGAAAATTATTCTCTCATTGAATCCGTTTTAGTGATGGTTGATTTTGCCACCCAAGTCCCACTATTAAATGGATTTTGAGCCATTGTGTTTGATTTTCAAGATAAAAATCTCTTGCCATTTTACTCAACTTAACCGACTTAACAACTGCTCTTTAGAGCTCAGTAGAGCCGTTTGTCTCATTTCACCAACATTCACAAAGATAATGTTAGCCGTATGTCAATAATAAAGAATAAATTATATATCTTTTAAATAGGAAAATGCACTTATTAAGTGCTTTTATTATCTCTATAAATTAAACCCAAAATAACGAGTGTTTACTTTGCTGTCTTTATTCTCTGACAACTCAGTTTTGAGGTTTTATTTTACATAAAAAATAATACAAGGAAAGGTATGTAACACCAAATTTCAAACAGAATCATCGTTGTAAAACCTTGTTAAGCTATTGAATTGCCGCTTGAGAATTCGAGCTGGTCTAAATACCAATATCATAAATAGAAAATTCCCTAATCCATGCATCAAGTCAAAGGGGAGACCAGCAATATAATAAATTTCAAATGATGAAATTTGTAAAACAAAAACCTCAAACATTGAGATTACAATTCCATAAATTAGCCCCAGTATAAGGCATAATATTGCTTGCATAATTAAAAACTTCATAATATCAATTTTTATAAACAGCCAATATAAAAAAATTATTAGAGAATATGCTAGTAACTGACCGACTACCCAGTAGCCCATTCCTAGATAAACGGATGTTGCTATAATCGTCATGTCAGCAATAATAATTGCTTCGCTCAATCCAATGTTTAAACAAATGAGTAAGTAGATTGTTGTTAAAGGAGTAATATTTGGCAGATATGAAAATGGAAAACGAATTACGGAGCACAGTGCTATTGTCATCGCAATTAGCGTAAGCTTACGAACTGTCAATTTAGTATTTTTCCAAATAAAATCTGATTTTTTCACCATTTATTATTTTAACGCCCCCTGCGCCAATCACTGATCTTTTTCCATTTATATCAAACATTAAATAAATTGATTCTTTTGTATTCTGCCTTAAATTACCGACAGAGGTAATAAAGCCCTCGTGCTCTTTTGCATTCAACTGAGAGATTGCAAATGAAAGTAAGGTAGTGCCTTTTTTTACTTGATAACGCTTTGATTTTCCCTCAATTATTACAGTAACTGTGTTCTCTTTATTTGAGTGTGCATTTGACGTATTTCTTGGCAGTTCACTCTTTGAGGTGAAACAAGCTGATAACATCAACAATGCAAAAACTAGAGCGACTATCACTTGGAGATTTTTAACTATTTTTTTCATACGGTCTCTTCTGTCCTATCAATCATTTCGACATTTTCCATTTTTTCAACAGAAATGCACGAAAGCCTCTTCCTATTTCTTTCCAAAATGCAAAACATACAATTACTATAACTAAAATATTATTGATGATATATGTGACATCGGCTCCAATAGCTGATGCTAAAAATCCTGTGTACAGGATTCCAAGAGGGACGATCAAATTTGCAGAAAAAGAAAGGAGAGCAAAAAATCGACTTTGAATATTTAGGGGAACTTGGCTCTGAAAAAAAGACGTCATTGGTACATTCACTAAAATTGTAATAAACCCAAGTAACACTTCAAAGAAAAGCATTAGTCCAAAGAAAACAAAAGCATTAAAAGAGATTAAAAAAACTGATGAAAATCCAATTAAAACCATGACCAAACTGTTTAGCACGAAGAGTTTGGAAATATGCTTTCTGAACTCAATTTTTGAGTTTTTAGCAATGAAAATCCCTGATAATATTACACCTATTGAAAAGGCAATTGACACCAGTCCAAAAATAGAAGTTGGAAGATGATATTTTTGAATGGCAATCCCTGGGTTCGTCACTTCTTCTGATGAAGCAACAAAAAAGTTAAGTGCCATAATGAGCAAAAAATATTTTAATATCGCTTTTTCTGTCCGAATAAAATGAAGACCTATCCTAAATTTCTGGACAAAACTTTCTTCAACAATTTGATCATTTCCTCCGTTCTTACTTTCCAATGGAATAAACGCAATGACCACAGCTGCCAAAACATAAAGTATAGCTAAAATTAAAATAACACTTGAGAAACCGAACACTCCATACACCAAGGTTCCAAGCATCGGTGCACCGAAAACAGAAAGGTTATCTAAGATACTTCTAATACCATTATATTTTTCTAATTCTGATTCATCAACAAGTTCAGTAAATAGAACTTTTGAAGATAAACGCAAATTGCAAGTCCAAGTTAGCCAGCCAAGCTCATCTCATATGAACTCTT
>JAKDUG010000249.1 GCA_030457805.1 Psychroflexus sp. | reverse complement strand
TTTGCAAAACTCAATGCTGAACGTGTTGAAAATGGAGAAGAACCTTATGCGAATCCAAGAAATACAGCTTCTGGAAGTTTGAAATTACAAGATAGTGGAGAAGTGGCAAAACGACCGCTTTTATGTTTGTTATACAATTTAACTGGCGATCGTTTAGGTATAAACTCTCAATATGAAAGCTTAGAGAAAGCAAGAAAATGGGGATTTAATGTGCCAAAACAAGCAGAGTTGGCGCATTCTATTGCTGATGTTTTAAAGTTTATTAATTACTGGGATGCACACAGACATGATTTACCTTATGAAACGGATGGTGTTGTGATTAAAGTGAACAATTTACAACAACAAGCAGAATTAGGTTTTACTGCAAAATCGCCACGTTGGGCAATGGCTTATAAGTTTAAGGCGGAACAAGTGAGTACAAAACTTGAAAAAATAACTTATCAAGTCGGCCGAACGGGTGCCATCACGCCAGTGGCAAATCTGGAACCAGTGCAATTGGCAGGAACAACTGTGAAGAGGGCTTCTCTACATAATGCTGATCAGATAGAAAAATTGGATGTCAGAGAAGATGATATCGTTTTTGTGGAAAAAGGCGGCGAAATCATCCCTAAAATTGTAGGTGTTGATTTTACCAAACGCGATCAAAATTCGCAGGAAACAGTTTATATCAAAAATTGTCCAGAGTGCGGAACTGAACTTGTAAGGGAAGAAGGCGAAGCTTTGCATTATTGCTTAAATGCCGCAGGCTGTCCGCCGCAAGTCGTTGGCCGTATTCAACATTTCATTTCTCGTAAGGCGATGGATACTGAAGGCTTAGGAGGCGAAACTGTCGCGCTTTTGGTACGTGAAAATTTAATAGAAAATTATGCTGATTTGTATGACTTAAAAAAAGAGCAGATTTTACCCTTAGAACGTATGGCAGAAAAATCTGCTGAGAATTTAATAAATGGTATTGAGGCATCAAAACAAATCCCATTTGAGCGCGTGCTGTTTGCTTTGGGAATTCGTTTTGTGGGTGAAACTGTTGCCAAGACTTTAGCGAAACATTTTAAAAGTATAAATGCTATAGAAAATGCAACTCAGAAAGATTTAGAGAAGGTTGATGAAATTGGTGTACGCATCGCTGAGAGTGTTGTGGATTTTTTCAAAATAGAGAAAAATAAACAACTGATTGAAAGATTGAAAAATTACGGTTTACAATTAGAACTTTCAGAAAAAGCTTTAGCTGATCAAAGCTCAAAACTTGAAGGTTTAAATATTGTGATATCTGGTGTTTTTACACGCTTTACAAGAAATGAAATCAAAGAATTGATTGAGAAAAATTCAGGAAAAAACACAAGCTCAATTTCTAAAAAAACAGATTATTTGGTCGCTGGAGATAATATGGGACCGAGCAAACTTCAGAAGGCTGAAAAACTCGGTGTTAAAATTATTTCTGAAGATGAGTTTGCAGAGATGATTTAATCACCCCATTTTCACAAGTGAAAGCATCCCTCTTTTAAACAAGGAGGGGAGCTTTTGTGTTGGGGGTATTTATATGAACCTCTTTTTTCAATGTGACGTTCCTAAAGAATGACGGAAGGCTTATAAACTCTATTAAAAACTAAGAATAGAGAAGCATGAAAAATAAGCCTATTCACAACAAGAAAGAACTAGAGACTATTCATGAAAATTTACGAACCAAGGCAACTTCAGCTGAAGCTTTTTTATGGAATTATTTAAAGCAGAGAAGACTAGGAGACAGTACAGTATTAAAAATTTTATCGTTGATTTTTATTGCGTAAAAGAAAAACTGATTATCGAATTAGATGGTGAAATTCCTTTCAATCCAACTGCGCAAGAGAAAGATAAAAAGCGAGATGATCAACTTAGATATTTAGGGTTTCAGATTTTACGTTTTGAAAACAAAATGGTTTTTTACTGTTTAGATTCTCTTCTAAAATAAATATCAGAATGTTATAAGATGTAATTAAATCTTTTACAACAATTTAGAATAACATATAAAATAAGGAGTCATTTTCTATATTGTGTTCCTTAGTTATTTATCAATATGAAATAATCCTAAAAGTAGTTTTGTCGTAAAATTTGCTCCAAAAAGATTATCTGTAATAAATTTAGAAGAAAATAATTTTGTACTTATGCCGAACCCTAACAGAGGTCATTTTTATATTGGTGGTTTACAAAATACAAAAGCTTTGATAAGTATTTATGACATGCAAGGAAGATTAATAATTAAACAACACTCTGTAGCATTAAATCAAGAGTTATATTATCCTGAATTAAGTTCAGGTTTAGGCATGATCAATCTCACAGAAGAAGGATTAATTTCTACGCAAGTTTTAAAACTCCTTATTAAATAAAAAACCTTCGCTTATTCAAAATAAGGCGAAGGCTTTTACTAAAACTAAATTGAGTTATTATGGTTGGGTAAGTTTTATAGCAAAGTATGATAAAACTCAATATATCAAACCTCTTACTTCTATGCGTAAATATATT
>JAKDUG010000248.1 GCA_030457805.1 Psychroflexus sp. | reverse complement strand
TTCATAAGCTTACACTTTGATTTATGTGGTCAACCTATATCAGGGACGTACATATTTTTAAGGACTTATGATGAATTAGTAACCACTTATACTTTTAGAGAAATCTACAGCGATGTGTTTATTCCACTTTTAAAACAGATTGGCTATTTATGGCAAATCGGAACCATCTCACCGGCTCATGAACAATTTATTACAACCTTAGTGAAGCAAAAGCTTTATATCAACATTGAAAAACTTCAACATGAAGAACAACTCAAAAAGGATAAGGTTTTTGTTTTATTCCTTCCAAATGAAGAAGCGCATGACATCGGCCTATTTTATATCAACTATGAACTGCTTTCGCTCGGCTACAAAGTAATTTTCTTAGGACAATCACTTCCCAAGAAAGATCTATCACTATTTACAGCAATGTTTGATCAAACAGTTTTCATCAGTTATCTCACTGTGAAACCCGTTGATGTCAAAGCATATATAGAGGAAGTACAAGACCATATTGAAGAGGGAAAATCTGAGTATTGGCTTATAGGCAGACGCGTTAAGGATTTGATCGACAATGCATACGAGTTCCCAAAGCATATCAAGGCATATAAAGATATCTCAACAATGATTTTAAACTTGTAAGATGAAAAAGAAGATAGCTATTATAGGAACTGGATTCTCATCATTAGCGGCATCTGCCTATCTCGCAAAAGCCGGACATGAAGTCCATGTTTATGAAAAAAATGAAACGATCGGAGGTCGTGCCAGACAACACAAAGCCGAGGGTTTCACCTTTGACATGGGGCCTTCTTGGTATTGGATGCCAGATGTCTTTGAACGTTTTTTTGCAGATTTTGATAAAAAACCAGCTGACTATTACACCTTAGAGCGTTTAAACCCAGGATATCAAATCATTTTTGGACAAAATGAAACGATCAAAATTGGTGATAATCTTGAAGATATTTATGCTGTTTTTGAAAAAGAAGAAAAAGGCGCTTCAGTCAAACTTCAGAAATTTATTCAAGAAGCCAAAGACAATTACAATGTCGCCATCAAAAAATTGATTTATAAACCTGGTCTATCACCTTTAGAACTGGTGACGCCAGAAACAATACAAAAGCTAAATACATTTTTTAGTACGGTCAATAAAGATGTGGATAAAATCTTTAAAAACGAAAAGCTGAAACAGATTTTGAAATTTCCTGTTTTATTTTTAGGCGCAAAACCTAGTGAAACGCCGTCGTTTTATAATTTCATGAATTATGCAGATTTTGGATTGGGCACCTGGCATCCAAAGGGTGGTTTTTTTGCTGTGATTCAGGCCATAAAAGATTTATCAGAATCCTTAGGTGTACAGATTCATACAAATTCGAATGTTCAAAAAATCAATGTCAAAAACAAGAAAGTTGACTCGCTTCAAGTGAGTGATAAAGATGTTAAAATAGATGTCATTCTCTCTGGCGCTGACTATCACCACAGCGAACAATTGTTGTCGCCAGAATATAGACAATATTCAGAAAAATATTGGGACAAAAAAGTCTTTGCACCATCATCGCTCCTTTTTTATTTAGGATTTGATAAAAAGATCGAAAATGTAGAACACCACAACTTGTTTTTCGATGTCAATTTTGATGCACATGCAGACAGTATATATACAACTAAAACATGGCCAAAAGAACCACTTTTTTATGCGAATTTCACATCCAAAACAGATAAGAAAACAGCACCTGAAGGCTGTGAAAATGGTTTTTTTCTGGTTCCAATAGCACCAGGATTAGAAGATACAGAAGCTTTGAGAGAAACCTATTTCGATATTGTGATGCAGCGATTTGAAAAACTAACTGGTCAGAAAGTACGCGACCATATCATCTATAAAAAATCATATTGTGTCAATGACTTTGTCAAAGACTACAATTCCTATAAGGGCAATGCCTACGGCATGGCAAATACATTATTACAGACGGCTTTTTTAAGACCTAAACTCAAAAGTAAAAAAGTAGAAGGTCTTTATTTTACGGGGCAATTAACTGTGCCAGGACCAGGGGTTCCTCCGGCTTTAATATCAGGGAAGCTAGCCTCAGAACTTATTCTTAAAACAATTGAATTATGAAATCTCTTTTTGACAGCCTTTCTCGAAAATGTAGTCAAACTGTGACGCAAACTTATAGCACCTCTTTTTCGACTGCTACGCGTTTACTTGCACCATCGATACGCCAAGATATTTACAACATTTATGGTTTTGTCAGATTTGCTGATGAAATTGTCGATTCATTTCACGACTATGATAAAGAGAAATTATTTTATGACTTTAAAAAACAAATGAATGAAGCGGTTGAGAATAAAATAAGTCTCAACCCGATCCTCAATGCCTTTCAAGAGACTGTCCACAAATACAACATACCATCACACCTGTATATTGCTTTTATGGAAAGCATGGAAAAGGATCTATATCAATCAAATTATTTAAGCAAAACAGAATATGATCGTTATATTTACGGATCAGCAGATGTTGTCGGCCTGATGTGTTTG
>JAKDUG010000247.1 GCA_030457805.1 Psychroflexus sp. | reverse complement strand
TTCTTTATTTCCCTATTCAAAAAATGGAAACTTTAGAAGCTGGTATTTTTGAATATCATGATAAAATGCCGCTTAAAACTGGTTATCAAGAAAAAGGAATTCGTGTTGTCCCAAACGCTGTTGCACGTCACGGCGCTTACATTTCAAGCGGTGTGATTATGATGCCGAGTTATGTTAACATCGGTGCTTATGTTGACGAGGGAACCATGGTAGATACCTGGGCAACTGTTGGTAGTTGTGCACAAATTGGCAAAAACGTTCACCTCTCTGGTGGCGTCGGTATTGGTGGTGTTCTCGAACCTTTGCAAGCTTCACCAGTTATTATTGAAGACAATGCTTTTTTAGGATCAAGATGTATTGTTGTTGAAGGCATTCGTGTTGAAAAAGAGGCTGTTCTTGGTGCAAATGTTGTTTTAACGGCTTCTACAAAAATTATAGATGTCACTGGAGATTCACCTGTTGAAATCAAAGGAAGAGTTCCTGCGAGATCGGTTGTGATTCCTGGGAGTTATACCAAAAAATTCCCTGCTGGAGAATATCAAGTGCCTTGTGCATTAATTATTGGTCAACGTAAAGAAAGTACCAATAAAAAAACATCTTTAAACGACGCTTTAAGGACTTATGATGTCGCTGTCTAAACGATAAAATAAAAGCTGATTTATGAAAATACTTGTCATTCAACAAAAAATGATCGGAGATGTTTTGATCAGTAGTTTGATTTGTGAAAACTTAAAAAAGAATTTTCCTGAATCAGAAGTTCACTATTTGGTCAATGCATTTTGTAAACCTGTGGTTCAGGGAAATCCTTATATCGACAAGTTTATTTTGTTTGAAGATCAATTTAGAAAAAGTAAAACTGAATTGTTCAAGTTTTTAGGTTCTATAAAAAGAGAAAAATATACCCATGTTTTTGATGCTTACGGAAAGATAGAAAGCAATCTCGTCTCGCTTTTCAGCAAAGCTTCCTTTAAAGCAAGTTACTACAAACCTTATACAAGCTGGATTTATCAAAAAACCTTCAAAGAATTATCCGTTAATCATTCAGAAGCTGGCACTGCCATTGACAACAGAATAAAATTATTAAAAACTTTAAAAGATGTCAAGGTTTACAACAATAAACCAAAAATATATCTGACTAAAGAAGAGAAAAATTCAGCTTCAGAAGTTTTTAAAAAGCATGGTTTATCAGGCCATAAAACCATCATGATTAGCTCAATGGGTAGTAATAATAGCAAGACTTATCCAATTGAATACATGGCTGAAGTTTTAGACTTTATTACTTCTCAAACTGATTTTGATCTGATTTTTAATTATTTACCACAGCAGAAAAAAGAAGTTCAAACATTATATGATCTCTGTTCTAAAAAAACACAACAAAAAATCAACCTTGAATTAACTGCTGAATCTTTAAGAGGATTTATGACGCTTTGCGATCAATGTAAAGCGATTATTGGCAATGAAGGTGGAACAATTAATATGGCAAAAGCTTTAGATGTGCCGAGTTTTGCAATATTTTCACCGTGGATTTTAAAGGATGGCTGGAACAGTTTTGAGAAAAATCATCCAAATGCTTCCGTACATCTCAATGATTATAAACCTGAGTTGTGTAAAGAACCAACTAAAATTTTAAAAGAAAAGTCATCTGAATTGTATCAAGCTTTTAAGCCTGAATTATTTCTACCTAAATTAGAGAGATTTATCAATCAGTATGTAAATTAAGACCATGGCTTGTTTTAATTCTTTTTAGAGATTTTGTTTCTGACCTAATAGCATCATTTTTCTGCCAAGCTTCATCAGTCACATAACCTCTTTCGTGCTCTAAATGAACAACAATTGCAAAATACCTGACGCGTTTTGCTTCTAAACCAGCGTTTTCAAGCCTTTCGCCAAACTCTCTGTCTTCGCCTCCATATTTCATACGTTCATCAAAACCATTAACCGAAAGAATATCTTTTTTCCAAGCAGATGCATTCCCACCATTCCATGTGGCTTTAGTTGGCGTAATAAAATTCATTAAATGTGTGACACCTTTATTTTTGCTAAGTTTTACATTCTTAAAATTAGACTTTAAACCTTTAGATTTTAACCAATCTATGTCAAAACATCTTTGAGATTGAATATCACTTTCATCAATCAATTCAGAAATTTCCATACTTAAGGGGAAATGCCCACCAGATAAAAATGTTGATTCTTCTCTGTTTCTAAGATGAGATTTTACAAAATCTTTTCGAGGAACACAGTCACCATCTGTGAAAATAAGATAATTTGTAGATGAAGCAATAATGGCTTTATTTAAGATTCGCGTTTTCTGAAAACCTTCATCAGGATGCCAAACATGATTAATCGTCAAATCGGTTTGTTTTTGAATCTCGTTAAGCATTTCAGCTGTTTCTGGACCAGAACCATCATCAGCGATCACAATTTCAAAATCCTTAAAATCTTGACATGCATAACCTATCAGAACTTTCCTTAACCATTCTGGTTTGTTATATGTGCTGATAATAACTGAGGC
>JAKDUG010000246.1 GCA_030457805.1 Psychroflexus sp. | reverse complement strand
GTGTTTAATTCTAAAGAATAGAATATAAAAGAAAATATAACTTTTAAAATGATTTTAGAATTGAATTTAACGAAAATTATTCGGTATGAAAGAGCTCGATAAGATTGACCAAAATTTACTTAATTTATTACAACAAAATGCACGTTTAACCACAAAGCAGTTGTCAATGCAACTCAACCTCTCCCCGACTGCTGTTTATGAACGTATTAAAAAATTAGAACGCGAGGATTATATCTTGAATTATGTGGCAATGGTCAATCCACAGAAAGTCAAAAAGGACTTTATTGCTTTTGCGATGCTTCAGCTGGCAGAGCATTCAGCCAAAAATATCGCTGATTTCGAAAAGAATATTAAAGAGCTTCCTGAAGTGGTGGCTTGCTTTCACATCAGTGGCTCGTATGATTACTTACTAAAAATCAATCTTGAAGACATGAAAGCTTTCAGGAGATTTATGGTCGAAAAATTAACAGAAATCCCACATATCAGCAATACGCAAAGTGTTTTTAGCATTCATGAAGTGTTTAATTATACGGCTTTGCCTATCAATTGAATAAGTAAAAAAAAATGCTGATAAGAAAAAATAAAAAACTAACTTTGCAACCCTAAATTTATCACGCTTTATGAATATCAGAAATATCGCAATTATAGCCCACGTTGACCACGGCAAAACGACCTTGGTTGATAAGATCATGTATCACTGTCAGCTTTTTAGAGACAGTGAAAATACAGGTGATTTAGTTCTTGACAACAATGATTTAGAACGCGAACGCGGGATTACGATTGTTTCAAAAAACGTATCTGTTCAATATAAAGATACAAAAATTAACCTTATTGATACTCCTGGTCACGCCGATTTCGGTGGTGAAGTTGAGCGTGTTTTAAACATGGCAGATGGCGTTTTATTACTGGTTGATGCCTTTGAAGGACCAATGCCACAAACGCGTTTTGTGCTTCAAAAAGCAATCGATTTAGGTCTTAAACCTTGTATTGTTATCAATAAAGTGGATAAGCCAAACTGTACACCTGAAGAAGTCCATGAAAAAGTCTTTGATTTGATGTTTGAATTGGGTGCAGAAGAATGGCAACTTGATTTTCCAGCTGTTTACGGATCTGCCCTAAACAATTGGATGAGTGAAGATCCAAATCAAAAAACCGAAAACCTTGAACCATTACTTGATATGGTTGTCAAGCACGTTCCGGAACCAAAAGTTCAGGAAGGAACTGTTCAGATGTTGATTACTTCATTAGATTTCTCTTCATATACTGGACGTATTGCTATTGGCCGTTTACAACGTGGAACTTTAAAAGAAGGCATGCGTATTTCTTTAGTAAAAAGAAATGGTGATGTCACAAAAACAAAAATAAAAGAGCTTTTCACCTTTGAAGGCCTCGGCCGTTTAAGAGTTGACGAAGTTCATGCTGGAGATATTTGTGCTCTTGTTGGATTAGAAGGTTTTGAAATTGGCGATACAGTTGCCGATATTGAAAACCCTGAAGCTTTACAATCAATTACGATTGATGAGCCGACCATGAGTATGCTTTTCACTATTAACGATTCACCATTTTTTGGTAAAGATGGTAAGTTTGTCACCTCACGACATATCAAAGACCGTTTGATGAAGGAGCTTGAAAAGAATTTAGCACTTCGTGTTGAGGAAACAGATTCGGCAGATAAATTTATCGTTTTCGGTCGTGGTGTCATGCACCTTTCTGTCCTTGTAGAAACAATGCGTCGTGAAGGTTATGAACTCCAAATTGGACAACCTCAAGTGATTGTGAAAGAAGTTGATGGTGTGAAGTGTGAACCTATTGAAGAGTTGAAAATTGACTTACCAGAAGAAGTTTCTGGAAAGGCTGTTGAAATGGTTACTTTACGTAAAGGTGAAATGCTAAGCATGGAAACACGTGGTGAACGCATGATTATTGAGTTTATGATTCCATCTCGTGGTATTATTGGCTTGCGTAATCAATTGCTAACAGCAACAGCTGGTGAAGCAATTATGGCACACCGTTTCAAAGAATTTCAACCGCTTAAAGGTGATATTCCACAACGTCTTAATGGCTCTTTAGTTTCTATGGAAAAAGGGAAAGCAATTCCTTATTCTATAGACAAACTACAAGACCGTGGTAAATTCTTTGTTGATCCAGGTGAAGAAATCTATGAGGGTCAAGTCATCGGTGAAAATTCACGTCAAGATGATATCACTGTGAATATTACAAAAACGAAAAAACTTTCGAACGTAAGATCTTCAGGTGCGGATGACAAGGCTAAAATTGTCCCTGCAAAGAAATTCTCACTAGAGGAAGCGCTTGAGTATATTCAAAAAGATGAATATGTTGAAGTGACACCAAATTTTCTTCGTTTGAGAAAAATTTACTTAAAAGAAGTTGACCGTAAGCGTCATAAAATTATTTAATCACACACATTGATTAATGATTCATACAAATGCACATTTTGAAACCTCAAAATGTGCATTTTTTTATTTATAGACTAAATTCAAACAAAATCACAACTCGATATCAGA
>JAKDUG010000245.1 GCA_030457805.1 Psychroflexus sp. | reverse complement strand
TTTGGTCTGGTTTAATTACTTATGGCGAAGAATCAGGTTCTTACCGTGTGGAAGGCGTCATGGCTGACTATCAGTTTCTAGAGTCTGCCTCAATTGTAACGGGCCGATTCATCAATCGCAATGATCAAAAAGCATTTGAAAAATATGTTGTCATTGGTCAGAAAGTGGCTGATGATATTTTTAAGGACAAAGATCCACTCGGTGAGTATGTCAAGATTTCGAAGATCAACTTTAAAGTGATCGGTGTTTTTACTGATCCAGGAGGCGAACGTGAGGAATCACGCGTTTATATTCCACTGTCGACATCTCAAAAAGTTTTTGGTGCAGGCAATGATATTCGCTCCATGGCATTCACGGTTCCTAAACGGGACAATTTCGATGAGGCTTTGCTTGAGTCACAAATTTTAGTTGCTGATTTAACAAACCAATTAAAAACAAAGCACAGAGTTTCTCCAGATGATACAAGCGCTATTTCAGTCAATAGCAGTCTTGAATCGGCCAAACAGTTTTATGATTTGATGCATGTTATTAAGGTTTTCTTCTGGGCTGTAGGAATTGCAACTTTACTGGCTGGAATTGTCGGTGTCAGTAATATCATGTTGATTATTGTCAAGGAACGCACAAAAGAAATTGGGATCCGTAAAGCTTTAGGTGCTGAGCCGATGTCCATCGTTGCGATGGTTTTGCACGAATCTATTTTTGTGACAGCTATTTCAGGATTTATAGGCCTTATTTTAGGCCTCTTATTGTTGGAAAATTTAGGACCACTCATTGATTCTGAATTTATCTCAAATCCTGAAGTCAACTTTAGTGTGGCGATTACAACGCTGATAATATTAGTGATATCTGGTGCTTTAGCAGGGTTTTTCCCAGCTTATCGCGGTGCTCGTATTAAACCAATTGATGCTTTAAGAGACGAATAATATGTTTAGTAGAGATAAATGGAATGAAGTTTTAGAATCGCTGACGTCAAATGTCTTCAGAACGGTCTTGACTGCCTTTGGTGTTTTTTGGGGTATTTTTATCCTTGTCATTTTATTAGCAGCAGGAACTGGATTGGAAAATGGCATCAAAAGAGGTTTTGCAGGGATTGCTACAAACTCCATGTTTATGTGGACACAGGTTTCTTCAAAGCCTTATGAAGGTTTACCTAAAGGACGAAGCTATGATTTTGACTTGTCAGATGTTGAAGCTTTAAAAGCAAATATTGACGGTTTAGAATATGTCTCTCCGCGAAATCAACTCGGTGGTTTTGGTGGTGAAAATAATGTCACAAAAGGCTTGAAAACTGGCGCTTATGATGTTTATGGTGATTACCCTCAGGTGATCAATCAAGAGCCAATGGATATTGTTGAAGGCCGTTTTATCAATATGAATGACATTAATGCTAAACGCAAAGTAGCCGTTATTGGCGAAGGCGTAGTGGATGGACTTTACGACAAAGGCGAAGAAGTACTGGGCAGCTATATCAAGATTAATGGTGTGAATTTTATGATCACCGGCGTTTATAAAAAGAAAAGTGGAATGGGGCAAGATATCGAGGAAGCCCAAAAGCAAATTTATGTGCCTTTCACGTCTTTTTCACAAGCCTTTAATTATGGCAATAGAGTGAGTTGGATGGCTGTTACTGCTGACGATCAGCATTCGATAACACAACTTAAACCACAAGTTTTTGACATCATCAAAAAACGTCACAGAATCCATCCTGATGATGACCGTGCGGTTGGAAATTTTGATTTGTATGAACAGTACAAAAAAATTCAAGGCTTGTTTTTAGCCTTAAATTTAGTCGCATATTTCGTGGGTATCTTAGTTTTGATTTCAGGAGTGATCGGCATTTCGAACATCATGTTGATTGTTGTGAAAGAACGCACCAATGAAATAGGAATCAGACGGGCTTTAGGCGCATCTCCTTGGAATATCAGAGGACAAGTTTTATTAGAATCTGTCTTTTTGACCATTATTTCAGGGATGGTCGGAATCGTTTTTGCCACAGGTGTTTTATGGCTTGTCAACTTCGCTTTATCAAATATGGGAGATAATTCTGAGATGATGTTTGTCAATCCAAGCGTCGACCTTTTTGTTGTGATTGTCGCAATGACCATATTAATAGTATCAGGACTTTTAGCAGGATTTATACCAGCGCAAAACGCGGTTAGGGTCAAACCTGTTGATGCCTTAAGAACAGAATAAAAAACAGTATATATTTTAGAACCATGAAGAAAATAATTACAATTTTAGTGCTTGTCATCATTGTCGCAGCTTTTGGTGGTGCACTTTTTTATCTCTACAAAAAGAACCAAGAAAATCCAGTTGTTTATAAAACTGAGCAAGCTGAAAAACGAACCATAACGAAGAAAACGGTTGCCACAGGAACAATCTCACCACGTGAAGAAGTTCCGGTGAAGCCTAACATTTCGGGTATTATTGATAAATTATTTGTCAATGCTGGTGATACAGTTCAAGTGGGCGATATGATTGCGCGTTTAAAAGTTGTCCCGAATGTGACGAATTTAAACAATGCGAAAAATCAAATTA
>JAKDUG010000244.1 GCA_030457805.1 Psychroflexus sp. | reverse complement strand
TTTGGTCTGGTTTAATTACTTATGGCGAAGAATCAGGTTCTTACCGTGTGGAAGGTGTGATGTCAGACTACCAAGCTTTAGAATCTGCTTCCATGGTTTCTGGCCGATTCATTAATCAAACAGACCAAAAGCAATTTGAAAAATATGTCGTGATTGGTCAAAAAGTAGCAGACGATCTTTTCGATGAAAAAGTTCCAATAGGGGAGTTTATCAAAATTTCGAAAATCAATTTTAAAATTGTTGGTGTTTTTTCTGATCCAGGAGGTGAAAGAGAGGAGTCGCGCGTTTACATCCCATTATCAACTTCACAAAAGGTTTTTGGCGCAGGCAATGATATCCGTTCAATGGCATTTACAGTGCCTAAAAGAACAAACTTTGATGAAGCATTACAAGAATCAGAAATGATTGTCAATAACCTGACAAACCAATTAAAAACAAAATATAAAGTTGCGCCTGAAGATACCAGTGCTATTTCAGTAAACAGTAGTCTTGAAAGTGCAAAACGTTTTTATGATTTAATGAATGTGATTAAGATTTTCTTTTGGGGCGTTGGTATTGCAACACTTCTTGCAGGAATTGTTGGCGTAAGTAATATTATGCTCATCATTGTAAAAGAACGCACTAAAGAAATTGGTATCCGAAAAGCTTTGGGTGCTAAACCTATGTCAATTGTCGGTATGGTTTTGCACGAATCAATTTTTGTAACAGCAATTTCAGGATTTATAGGACTCATTCTTGCGCTTGTTTTATTAGAAAATTTAGGACCTCTAATCGATTCTGAATTTATTTCAAATCCAGAAGTCAGTTTTAATGTTGCCATAACAACCCTAATTATTTTGATTATCGCTGGTGCTTTAGCAGGATTTTTTCCAGCCTATCGCGGTGCCAGAATTAAACCAATCGAAGCCTTAAGAGACGAATAATATGTTTAGCAGAGATAAATGGAATGAAATATTAGAGTCGCTGACGTCAAACGTCTTCAGAACAGTCTTGACTGCTTTTGGGGTTTTTTGGGGCATATTTATTCTTGTGATTTTATTGGCAGCCGGAACTGGACTCGAAAACGGTATCAAAAGAGGCTTCTCAGGTATTGCCACAAACTCGATGTTTATGTGGTCACAAACAGCTTCAAAACCTTATGATGGTTTACCAAAAGGTCGCCGTTACAATTTTGATTTGTCTGATGTAGAAGCTTTAAAAGCAAAGATCAATGGTTTAGAATATGTTTCTCCACGAAATCAACTTGGCGGTTTTGGTGGTGATAATAATGTCACTAAAGGTTTAAAAACAGGTGCTTTTGATGTTTACGGAGATTATCCTGATGTCATTAACCAAGAACCAATGGATATTGTTGAAGGACGTTTCTTAAACATGAATGACATCAATGCGAATAGAAAAGCGGCTGTTATTGGTCAAGGCGTTGTTGATGCACTTTATGATAAAGGTGAAGTTGCGCTCGGCAGTTATATCAAAATCAATGGTGTCAACTTTATGGTAATTGGCGTTTATAAAAAGAAAAGTGGCATGGGTCGAGATATTGAAGAAGCCCAGAAACAAATTTATGTGCCGTTTACATCTTTCTCTCAAGCTTTCAATTATGGTGACAGAGTAAGCTGGATGGCAATTACGGCAGATAACAATCATTCGATTACACAATTGAAATCTCAGGTTTTTGATATCATTAAAAAAAGACATCGAATTCACCCTGAAGATGATAGAGCTATCGGTAATTTCGATTTATATGAGCAATTCAAGAAAATACAAGGTTTATTTTTAGCCTTAAATCTTGTCGCTTATTTTGTTGGCATATTGGTTTTAATATCAGGTGTTATCGGTATTTCAAATATTATGTTGATTGTTGTTAAGGAACGAACGAAAGAAATAGGCGTCAGGCGAGCATTAGGTGCGTCCCCATGGAACATCAGAGGGCAAGTTTTGCTAGAATCTGTTTTCTTGACAATTATTTCAGGAATGGCAGGGATTGTTTTTGCCACCTCCATTTTAGGTGTCGTCAATTTCTTTTTATCTAATATGGAAGACAATTCCGAAATGATGTTTGTTAACCCAAGTGTGGATCTTTTTGTTGTGGTTATTGCCATGACAATACTTATAATTTCAGGACTTTTAGCAGGTTTTATCCCAGCGCAAAATGCAGTAAAAATTAAACCCGTCGATGCCCTAAGAACAGAATAGAAAACAGTCATATCTTTTAAAATCATGAAAAAAATAATTACAATTTTAGTGCTTGTTGTCATCTTTGCAGCTTTTGGTGGCGCACTTTATTATCTCTACACAAAGAATCAAGAGAACCCAGTTGTTTATAAAACTGAGCAAGTAGAAGAAAGAACTATTACAAAGAAAACTGTTGCAACAGGAACAATTACGCCACGTGAAGAAGTCCCTGTGAAACCAAATATTTCAGGTATTATCGAGAAATTATTTGTTGATGCAGGAGATACAGTTCAGGTTGGTGATTTAATCGCTCGTTTAAAAGTTGTCCCGAATGTGACGAATTTAAACAATGCGAAAAATCAAATTA
>JAKDUG010000243.1 GCA_030457805.1 Psychroflexus sp. | reverse complement strand
TGTGAGATTTTAATTCTTTATCTAAGTTTGCAGCATTATGACAAACATACATTTACATCATCATTTATTGTTATTGCTTAAGCGCGATCAATATCTGTGTTGATGTAAATCAAATATAATCAGCTATTCAAGCCCGTTTAAGCATTTGTTTAAACGGGCTTTTTTATTTAAAAAATTCAAAATGGAAACACTCAGAATTGCGATACAAAAATCAGGTCGCTTACATAACAACTCCTTAAAAATTCTCAATGATTGCGGAATTTCAATTAATAACGGAACCGACCAACTTAAAGTTAAAGCCTTAAATTATCCGTTAGAAGTTCTCTATCTTAGAAATAGTGATATCCCTCAATATTTGAGAGATGGCGTGGTCGATATTGCTATTGTTGGTGAAAATCTTTGCCTAGAAAAAGGAAATGATTTGCCTATTGTCCAAAAACTCGGTTTTTCTAAATGTCGTGTTTCAATAGCTGTGCCTAAGTCGATGAATTATCAGTCTATTCAAGATCTTGATAACAAGGAACTTGCCACTTCTTATCCGCATACTTTAAAGCGATTTCTTGATGAAAAAAATATATCAGCAGAAATACATTTGATTAATGGATCGGTAGAGATTGCTCCAAACATCGGACTTTCAGATGCTATTTGTGATATTGTTTCAAGTGGTAGTACCTTATTTAAAAATAACCTTAAAGAGGTTGAAACCATTTTAAAAAGTGAGGCCGTATTGGTCAGTTCACCAAAATTAAATAATAAAAAAGAAGAGTTACTCAAAAAGTTAACTTTCAGAATTCAAGCTGTTTTAAGAGCCGAAAACTCTAAATATGTTTTATTAAATGCTCCAAACCACAAGCTTGATGAAATTATCCAAATTCTTCCTGGCATGAAAAGTCCGACAATTATGCCATTGGCTGATAAGAACTGGAGTTCAGTGCACACAGTGATTCATCAAGATCAATTTTGGGATATCATTGATGAACTCAAAGAGGCAGGAGCCGAAAGTATTCTTATTAATTCTATTGATAAAATGATATTATGATTCCTATTTATAAAAATCCGAAAGCATCTGAATGGTCGACGATTTTGAAAAGGCCAACTCAATCTTATGCAAATATTGAGACAGACGCCAAAACTATTTTTAATGAGGTTTATGCTGAAAGAGACAAGGCAATTCTAAAATACGCGAAACGCTTTGATCATTATCAAAATACGTTTTTTAATGTTTCTAATCAAGAAATGGATGTTGCGATAGATAAAGTCTCGGATGAATTAAAAAATGCCATTCAAGATGCTTTTCAAACAATTTATAAATTTCATAAAGCTCAAAGTCATTTTAACTCGCCCAAAATAGAAACTAAAAAAGGTGTTTTTTGTTGGCAAAAAAAGAAACCGATCCAGAAAGTTGGACTTTATATTCCTGGTGGAAGTGCTCCCTTATTTTCAACAGTTTTAATGTTAGCTATTCCTGCTAAAATTGCTAAATGTCATGAGATTATCTTGTGTACGCCACCCTCAAAAAATGGTGAAATTCATCCAGCTATTTTGTATACGGCGCAATTGTGTGGCATTACTCAAATTTTTAAAGTTGGTGGGATTCAGGCCATTGCAGGGATGACTTTTGGAACAGAAAGCATTCCAAAAGTTTATAAAATTTTTGGTCCAGGAAATCAGTATGTCACTATCGCTAAACAAATTGCAACCACTTATGGCGTTGCTATTGACATGCCAGCTGGGCCTTCAGAGTTATTGATTTATGCTGATAAAACCTGTATTCCTGAGTTTGTTGCAGCTGATTTGTTGAGTCAAGCTGAACATGGCGAAGATTCACAAGTTATTTTAGTTGCTCGTGAGATGGAAACAATCCTGCAAGTCAATACTGCTCTCGGTGATCAGATAAAAAATATTCCGCGTCAAGCAATTGCTGAGAAGGCGATAGCTAATTCTAAATGTATTTTAATGAAAAATATAGAATCAGCTTTTAATCTAATTAATTCCTATGCACCAGAACACTTAATTATAGCGACAAATCAGGCTGAAACATTAAGTGAAAAAGTCGTCAATGCAGGCTCTGTTTTTTTAGGAAATTTGACACCTGAAAGTGCAGGGGATTACGCTTCTGGAACTAACCACACTTTACCGACAAATGCTTATGCAAAACAATATAGTGGGGTTAATTTAGATGCGTTTATGAAAACAATTACTTATCAAACTCTTGATGAAAATGGTGTAAATTCAATAGGATCTACCGTTGAAATTATGGCTGAGACTGAAGGTTTAACAGCGCATAAAAATGCCATGACACTTCGTTTAAAATCATTAAATCTCTAAAAAATGAATATTCAAAATTTAATAAGACCCTCTATTTTAAAACTAGAATCGTATGCGTCTGCACGTGATGATTTTTCAGATCAAAATAAAAAAACGCAATACATGGATGCTAATGAAAGCCCATTTGAATCTGAGCTAAATCGTTATCCTAATCCTTATTGAATGTCCCTGATTAGAGTTGACCGATTTTAGTTATTAATTTCATTGTTAAAA
>JAKDUG010000242.1 GCA_030457805.1 Psychroflexus sp. | reverse complement strand
AGAAATTTGTAAATGATGGCCAGGCACAGCTTCATGCGCTGTTAATGACGGCAAAACATAAAGCGGTCGGTTAGAAAGATTATAGGTATTGACCCAATAAAAGCCAGCTTGAGTTTCGTTCGAAGCACCGATGTAGCGTCCTGTTGTGTATTTTGGTGCAATGGCATCTGGTACTTTAGCAACTCCATAAGGTTTCCTTGGTAAAGTTTTGAAGTAAGCTGGTAATTTGGCATCAATACGCTTAGCAATATCTCTAGCTTCCTTTAAAAGCTCTTCTCCAGTTGTCGCGTAAAATTGTGAATCAGTTCTCAAAAAATGTATGAATTCATCAAAGCTGCCATCAAAGTTGACTTCAGAAATGATTTCTTTCATTTCTGAATTAATACGTGCCACTTCTTTTAAACCAATTTGATGAATTTCGTCTGCAGATAAATTTAAAGTTGTGTAATAATCCAATCGATTTTGGTAATAATCACGACCGTTAGGAGTTTCAGAAACACCTAGACTCTTTCGGGTTTTTGGTAAATATTCATTTTCAAAAAAGTTTTTGACTCTTTTAAATTGTGGAATCACATTTTTATGAATTGCAATTTCTGCTGCCTGAAGCACTGAGTCCTTTTGTTTTTCAGAAAGTGTTTTTGGAAGATTTTCAAAAGGTTCATAATAATAACTTTCTTTGGCGTTTTCAACAATCTGATCATTATATGTTGATGCATAACCTTCAAAAATAACACGAGGTTGTGTAATTCCTTTTTTTAGACCTTCTCTCAGTAAAACCAAATGCTGATCGACATAAGTTGGGATGGCGTTGAGTTTGTCGAGATAGCTTCTAACTTGTTGATAATTGTTTAGGTCACGAACGTGATAGGTCAGGCTTAAATGAAAACCTGAATCTGACAATAACGGATTAAGGTATGCTTCATATTCATAAAAATCAACTCTTTCTTGTAGTTTGAATTTTAATAATCTCAAAGAAATATTTTCATCCTCTGATAATTTTCTAGGATTTATTTGAGCTAGGTTTTTTAATTGTTTTTCAGCGAATTCAGCCTCTTTTTGATAGTGCGCTTTTGTGTATAAACCCAAAGGATATTGAGTGTAATCGTAAGCTTGGCGTTCCTCAACTTTTTGAATAATCTTTTCGAATTTTCTCGAAGTTTTTTGACTAAACGAACTATAGAAAAACAAAAAAATAAGTGTGAATGAAAAAAGAAATTTCATAGAGAAAAATAATTTTTGATAAAGATAAGCTTTCTCTCTAAAGTGTAAAATGACAAGGCTTTAAAGTCTTGTTGATGGTGGGAAATCAAATTAAAATGATGTTTATTGATAAAAAAACTATCTTTGTTGTATTACAGTTAATATTATGGATATAGAAGCCACAAAATTGGAATTGATACATCTTTTACTTCAAACAGAAAAAGAAAGTATTTTAAAAAAACTTAAATCTGTTTTTGAGGAAGAAAAAGGTGATTGGTGGGATGAAATGTCTGAGAAGGAAAAAGAAGAAATTAAGACTGGTTTATCACAAGCTGATGATGAAGACTACAAGGCTAGCGAGTTGGTCATGAAACGTTTTGATAAATGGCGTTAAAAATAGTTTGGACACCTCAAGCTGAAATCGGATTAACCAAGGTCCTAGATTATCTAGAGAAAGAATGGACAAAAAAGGAAATCATCGAAATCATTAACTTTAGAGAAACGAAACAAAAGCCCATAAATTAAAAGCCATTGGTGGCCAAATCAATATCAAACCAATATCAGCTTAAACATTACTTTTTACCGTGATTTTATTTCTTGAATTTCAAGTATATTTATGCAATAAATCGTGTATATAATCCGCAATAAAACTTTCATTTTATCCGAAATGCTTTAGATTGCACACGCGTGTTTAGATCGCATTTATACTATTATTATGGACTTTATTGTTGATCAGGATTTTAAAGATGAAGATTATACAGAATCAAAAATGCAAAGAGTTGAGTATGAAGATTGCAGCTTTACAAATTGCGATTTTTCAGCGGCTAATTTATCTCATTTACGTTTTGTTGATTGCGAAATTATCAACTCTAACTTGAGTTCTGTGATGCTTAGCGATACAAGTTTTCAGAATGTTTCATTTATAGATTGCAAAATATTAGGTGTCGATTTTAGTGTATGTAGTGATTTTGCTTTTTCTGTTCGTTTTGAAAATTGCCAACTCAATCATTCATCTTTTGAGAAGCAAGATCTTTCCAAGACACTTTTTAAGAATTCAAAACTCTTAGATGTTGGTTTTTTTGAATGTAATTTATCAGCAGCAGTTTTTGAAAACAGCGATTTAATGAATGCGAGATTCAATAAAAACAACCTTAACAAAACCGATTTTAGAACTGCCATTAATTTTGTGATTGATCCCGAAGATAACCAGATGAAAGCCGCTAAGTTTTCAAAACATACATTACAGGGATTATTGGAAAAATATCAGCTTAAAATTGAAAATATTTAAACGGAGGCTTTGTTTATTATTTAAAAATATGACACTTGTCATACCAGTGGTAT
>JAKDUG010000241.1 GCA_030457805.1 Psychroflexus sp. | reverse complement strand
TCCTGAGGAACGCGAAGGATTATTTTCTGTTAGTGTTGTGTTCATTTTTTATCTTTTAATTGTCAGAATCAGGATTTTCTTGATTTTTGGATTTTCAGGATAAGTACAGAAATAATTTTCATCCTTGGTATAAAATCCAATTCATCCTCTAATCCCGTGAATCCTGATTCAGACATTGTATTTAGGGTTATATATTTTCTTAAACTGTAAACTTTTCGCTCCAAAATTAATGAGCAGTCCTATTGGAAAATTATAGGCTACTACGTAGTTTTTTGCTTGTGCCAAATGCACATCTTCTAAATTGCGTCGCGCTATAGCTATTTATTCGATAGCCTACAGCAATAATAGCATCGAGATTATAGAACTCAATATCACGCTGAACCTCACGTTTGCCTTCGGTTTGAACTATCCTGAAATTCCGGATAGTTGCTTTTTTGTCCAATTCACCCGATGTAAATATGTTTTTTAAATGCTCGTTTACAGTTCTAACATCCACAGCAAACAAGGCTGCCATTTTCTTTTGCGATAACCAAAAGGTTTCCTCTTCAAATCGGATATCAACCTTTACATTACCTTCAGGCGTCGTGTATAATATGATTTCTGATTCTTTCATAACCACTTCTTCTGATGTCTTAAAAATCTAGCTTCTCCAAATACTTCTTCATCTCTTTCTGCACTTCTTTCAATTCACTTTCCAAGGTGTTTATATCTTGTTTGACCGCCGGCATATCCACGGGTTCTTCTTCTTCAAACGTATCTACATAACGTGGAATATTTAAGTTGAAGTCGTTTTCCTCAATCTCTTCATACGTCGCGACATAGCTGTATTTAACTTCTACTACTCCGTTCTGGTGCTTTCCAGCTCCAAAATCGCGATAAGTCTGAACCACCTTATCAATATCTTCTTTTCGCAATACATTTTGGTTGGTTCCGCTTTGGTAATGCTCACTGGCATCGACGAAGAGGACATCTGTAGAATACTGGCCTTCGACCCTTCGAGTGGATCCGGGGGCTTCGAGAGCCTCAGCCCCCGCGAGGACTGGGGGACTCGAAGTCCGTTTCTTATTAAAAACCAGGATAGAAGCAGGTATGCCAGTTCCGAAGAATAAGTTTGAAGGCAAACCAATAACGGCTTCCAGTAAATTCTCTTTGATTAATTGTTCCCGAATTTTCCCTTCAGAACTCCCGCGAAACAAGACACCGTGAGGAACGACCACGCCAACTTTACCCGTCTCTGCTTTTGCCGACTCGAGCATATGCGTTACAAAAGCCCAATCGCCACGGCTCACAGGTGGGACGCCACGCCAAAATCGGTTAAAGACATCATCATCGGCTTCTTCTTTTCCCCATTTCTTGAGAGAAAACGGTGGGTTTGCAACAACAACATCAAACTTCTCTAAGCTTGTGCTACTTTCTAAATGCAAAGGATTTCGGATGGTATCACCCCAACGAATACTGGCGTTATCAAATCCATGCAAAAACATATTCATCACAGCCAAAGCCCAGGTGCTGCCGTTATTTTCCTGTCCATAAAGTGCGACATTTCGACTCCGCTCAATGCGGGCGTTTCGACTTCCTACTTGTTGGGCAGCTTTAATCAACAGCGAACCCGAACCACAAGTGGGATCGTAAATTTTAGCACCTGCTTCGCCTTTGGTTAGCTTAGCCAACAGCAAAGAAACTTCTGAAGGCGTAAAAAACTCTCCGGCTTTCTTTCCTGCATCACTGGCAAAGTTTGAGATCAAAAACTCATAAGCATCGCCAATCGCATCTTTGTTTGCTAAGTGTGAGGGCATCAAGTCTAATTCACTAAAATTGCCTAGCAAATCTTTCAGTCGTCCGTTCTTCTCCTTCTCACTCCCCAGGTTAGAGCTGTTGAAAGAAATATTACGAAACACTCCCGAACCACTTTCACTTGTAAGCTTAGCGCGATTTGCTTCTTCTAAATCAGCCAAAGCGACATCAATTAAAGAGCCGATATTTGTTTCATTCCTATTGTCATAGAGATAATCGAAAGTACTATTCTCTGGAATAATAAAGCGCTCGGCTTGCATGGCACGTTTGATTCGCGCTTTATCGCCATCATACTTTTCAGCATAGCCCTGTTTTTTCTCTTTGTTGACATCGCTAATATATTTAACGAACAACATTGTGAGAATATAATCTTTGTACTGTGAAGGATCGATTGCGCCACGAAAGGTATCACAGGCATTCCACACCGTTTTATTGATGTCTTGTACTTTTAGTTTGCTCATTATTTACTGGTTGTTTTTTATCTGTTTTTTTGAAAAAGACTTTATTTTAGGCATTTAAAACCTCTCTAATCTTTATTAGAATTAATCAAGTCTTTTATATCTACATTTAGCAGTTCGGCTATTTGCCATAAAATATCTAAAGAAGGCTGCACATCATTAGTACACCATCGAGACACGGTTATTTGGCTTTTTCCCAATTGCGCTGCGAGCCATTTATTGGTTTTTTCCTTTTCAACAAGGACAATTTTCAATCTATTGATCTTCATTAGGTGTTATTAGATTATATTAGAAGGCTAAAAATAAGGAT
>JAKDUG010000047.1 GCA_030457805.1 Psychroflexus sp. | reverse complement strand
AGCAGCTGTTTAATATTGATGAAAATTTACTTTTTATCTATTTTGTATAATCTTCCGCCTTGCGAGATTGCATATAAAGCACCATCTTTTGCTTGTGTGATATCTCTAAATCTTTGTCCTTCTTTTTCTAATAAACGTTCCTCTCCAATAACTTTATTGTCTTTGAGTTGAATTCTTGCAATATGTTGACTGCTTAGTCCCGTGATAAAAAGATTGTTTTTCCATTCTGGAATTTTAGAACCTTTATAGAATGTCATTCCGCTTGGTGACAGTACAGGATCCCAATAGTATATGGGTTGTTTCATGCCTTCTTTTTGTTGGATCACAGGATCGCCAATTTTATCACCACGGTATTCGATACCATAAGTAATCACTGGCCATCCATAATTAGTACCAGCTTCAATGAGATTAAGCTCATCTCCGCCACGTGGGCCAAATTCATTGCTCCAAAGCTCTCCTGTTTCAGGGTGTAAATCCAAGCCTTGTGGATTGCGATGTCCGTAGCTGTATATTTCAGGAAGTGTTCCTTCTTGATCGGTAAAAGGATTTTCAGCTATTGCTTGTCCTTCTGTAGTGATATGAATAATTTTACCAAAAGATGTTTTTAAATCCTGAGCTTTGTCCCGCGTTTCTTTGTCTGAACGTTCGCCAATACTCACAAATAAATTTCCGTTTTCATCAAAAATAACACGCCCACCATAATGTAACTTGCCATCGTAAGTTGGTGAAGCACGGTAAATCACTTCTACATTTTTTATGGACTTTTCATCATTTGATAATCGTCCTTTGGCAACTGTTGTATGATTACCTTCAGCTACTCTTTCTGTATATGTCCAATATATCATCTTGTTTGATACAAAATCAGGTGATAATGCTAAACCTAATAAACCGCCTTGACCTTTGTCATCGACTTCAGGAAAACCAGTTATTTTTTTTGTTATTTCACCAATTTTTGGATTGACAATTCGCATAAAGCCTTCATTTTCTGTAATCAATAACCTGCCGTCTGGTAGCTCTACAATTCCCCAAGGTTCGTTTAATGACTTTGTTATAATATCAACAGAATAAGGTGTTGAGGTTTTGATGCCAGCAATCCTTGTTTGTCCTTCAAAGGCTGGTTCAAAATCGGTGTTGGCTTTTTGGGTTTCGACAGGAGAGAGTTTTAAAGTGTCTTGAACTGAACTAATGTCCTTCTGTTTTTTAGAATTTTTCTTTTCTTGACAAGAAAAAAGAAATAAAGTGCAGAAAATGATTAAGATAGATTTCATGTTTACAGGTGTTTGTATTATGGATACTTAGCAAATTTTAGATAAAAATAGTTTTTTAAGTTGTTAATTGTGGCTTTTTGATAAGTCTATTTGAGTTTTCCTGAAAAATCTTGCCGTGTGTTGCCTTTTAAACTTGAAATGTTAATTTTTAAGGATGTGAAGCATTAAAAATAACAATTAGAATTTTGGATATAAAGGGGGACAATCAAAATAGAAAAATCAGCGATAACCTTGATGATTACCGCTGATTTTTTAAATGAAATGTTGTTGAAAGATTTTATTCTGTTGAAAGTTGGTTTCCTGATTTCTCGCGTTCAAGGTTTCTAACACCAGTGGTTCCGCCGCCATCAAGACTGATATCTACTGGTTTGTTCGTTTTCCAGGCGCCACGTGTAAAATCTGGGACTTCAATGGAGTTTGATTTATTGGCAATAGACCATTCGCTAAGTGATGTAATGCTACTCCAAGAAGCGGCATCATAAACATCCATATCCATAGGCAACCCGTTTCTTAAACAATCGATGAGACGCCAGTCCATCATGAAATCCATGCCACCGTGACCGCCTACTTTCTTGGCCATTTCTCCGACGCGTTTTAGAATTTCAGGAGCATATTTCTCTTCTAATTCCTTCATTTTGTCTGCATCTGCAACATCGTGACCAAAAGCGATGTGTTTTAATGGCCATTTTTGGGCAAAGCATTCTGTCCCACTTAGCATATGAATTCGGGAATAAGGCCTTGGGGTAGTCACATCGTGCTGGAGCATAATAGTTCTGCCTTTATTGGTCTTTATCAATTGAATATCCATATTGCCGCGCAAATCCCAATCTTCAAATTGTTTGAAAATAGGGTTTTCCTTGGCTTTCTTTTTTATGTTTTTGGCAAAGTTAAAATCATCAGACATCATTGCTGTGAGGTATTCCATTTTATCACCACGGTTAATATTCATCGCCTGGCAAATAGGACCTAAACCATGAGTAGGATATACGTTGGCAAGTCGCTTATTTTCTTTCATTCTCCAGAAATCTGTATAAGCACCATCTACCATTTTACTGTCATCTGGCTCTCTTAGCATCCAGTAATCGAGATTATGGATATAAGCACCTTCGCCGTGAATAAGATCACCAAAAACACCTTGGCGAACCATATTTAAAGTGAGTAATTCAAAATAATCATAACAACAATTTTCGAGAATTACACAATGTTTTTTAGTGCGTTCTGAAGTCTCTACTATTTGCCAACATTCATCAATGGTTCTGGCGCTAGAAACTTCTACAGCGGCATGTTTGTCATTTTCCATGGCTTCCAGCGCAATAGGAATGTGCCACTCCCATGAAGTCACAATATAAACGAGATCTACCAAGTCACTCTGGCACATTTCTTTAAAAGCGGTTTCGCTATCGGTAAACTCTGCTGCTTTTGGCAAACCGGCTTTTTGAAGAATTTTCTGTCCGCCATCTACTGCTGCCTGGCGTTTATCGCACAGCGCCGTTACCTCAACACCATCAATATATGTCATTCTTTCAACGGCACCAGCACCTCTGTCACCAATACCAACAATACCAATTCTTACCGTTTCTAATGGCGGAGCGGCATAGCCACTCATATTAAAGTGCATATCGGGTTTATAGCTTGCAGCGACTTCAGTTTTGGCTATTCTTTCTTTGCTACCACAAGATGTTAGAATAGATCCGGATGCAATTGCTCCAGAACCAAGGGCCACATTTCTTAAAAAGGATCGACGGTTTGTACTCATGAATTTTATTTTTTTAGATACAGTAGTAACGAAACTAGATAAAAACTTGTAATTAACCTATTCAGTTTCTGTTCATAATAAAATAAGCCTAAATGGCCTCAAGAGTGATATGTGATTTCCATATAATGCTGGGTTTTTCATGATTTTTTGTGTTTTTGAAGGTTAAATAAATAAAATAAAATCAGGCAGTTTTTTCTTTATTCAGAATATGGAATTTAGTTAAATTTTAAAATTATTTTCTTCTTGCTTGTCTGCGTGTCTTTTTTCTACTTCTCGGCTGAATCTTAAAAGATTTTATTCCTGTCAGAGGGACGCGCTGTGTTTTCAAATATCATCCAATTTTAAAATTGAGTTTGGGAATTTTATTGATAAGGATTAAAAGAGTCTTTGAAAATATTTGATACTGGATTGATTGCATAGCTGTGTGAGATTGATTTCTACTCATTGTTCAAAATTTTCATTTTAATAAAATTTTAGTATTTTACAAGCACATGACAGAAACAAGCTTTCTCAATTGAAGCTTTAAAAGAGGTTTCTGCTCACAATCTCACTGAATTTTAATACACTAATTTAATATTTTATGATTAGACTTTTTTTTACAAGTGCACTTTTATTAACTTTTTTATTAGGGTTGTCACAGACAAAAGACAGTCTGGCAGAACCTTTGATCTCCATAGAAAAGTCAAAACTCTTAAAAAATATCGATATCACACTTGATATGCGTATGGGGTTTCGTGGATATACTTTCAGAGGTGGAGATCATTATTACAACGGGATGCAGTTTCAAAATGGACATACAGCTCTCGGGATCTCAGGAAAATTACACGAAAGGGTCGATGTGCATTTTAGAAACCGGTTTAATAAAGGCACCAATGTACAGACTTTAGACCAGTTGGGAAGCAATATCGAATTGGCCTATATCGACGTCAAAGCTAATTCATCCTTTAATCTTTTATTGGGAAAAATGAATGCGTTTTATGGCGGTTATGAATACGAGTTTAGTGCCATGGATGTTCTGGAGTATAATGATATTCACAGCAATGCATTAGCTTACGTGACAGGTGGCGGAATGACCTATCAAGCTTTTGAGAATCATAAATTTGGGTTTCAGGTATTAAACTCACGCACCATGCATTATGACGATCTTTATGGTGATGAGGCAGCTCAAGATATCCAAGAACCTGACTGGCCTGTGGCGGTTGTAGGGAACTGGCGTGGCAGCTTTTTTGATGGAAAATTTGAAACCATTTATAGTATGAGTTATTCCAATCAAGTCAAAAATAGAGGAACCTATTTCTTCACTTTGGGTCATAAGTACCAAAATGATAAGCTGACACTGATGTACGACTTTGATTACAGCTATGAGCAGGTCGATACAGAAGGCATTATGACTGAAATTCTCGGAGGAGACAGAGTCGCTGAAGATGTGTTGTATCTCGAAAACTGGTTAAGAGCAGAGTACCGCTTCAATTCAAAATTTAAAGGTTTATTAACTCTCATGACAAGCAGTGCCTATGGTCGCATCAAAACCAATCATGACCATATGAGAACGAGCTATGGTGTAATCCCAAGCTTTTATTACAGCCCATTCGAGAGTATTGATATTCGGTTTTATATGGCTTACATCGGCCGGTATTATGATTATTCAGATTATGCTAAACAAGAATTCGATACCTCTAATTACAACAAAAATGAAATCAGAGTCGGTTTTATTGCGCCACTCTATGGTTATTATAAGATGACTTCAATAACAACGAAATTTGCAGTATCAGTCATCTGAAATTATTTAGGTTCGTTTTTAATTTAAACTTATTCTAAGTAAAATTTTACTTATATTCAAGAAGTTTAATTAAAACCGATAGAATTATGAAAATAAATAAAAAAACAAGTGCACTTCTTTCAATGATAGGAATTGTAATAATCGGTTTAGGATTATATGCTTTTAAGGCTCACCCTGAAAGCAAGGCAAACTATACTGCACAACCACGTTGGGAAAATCTAGAAGTTCTTCCTCAAGATATTTCTAAGGATAGCTTAGAACATTTGATGAAGAACTATGCAACTTCCCTTGGTGTTAAATGTAATTATTGTCATACGCCTAGTCAAGATGATCCCACAGAATTGGATTTTCCGAGTGATGACAAAATTGAAAAGGAAATAGCGCGCGGGATGATTAAAATGACCAATGAAATCAACGCGACATATTTTCAACCCTACTTTCCTGATCCAAAACCAAAACAAGTGCATGTAGCAAATTGTGTCATGTGCCACCGTGGAGCTACAAATCCAGAAAAGTATTTATCACAAATGGGACAGATGTACAAAACCTATGAGGCCGACAGAGATAACAGAAAAGAGAAGATCTTAGAACAACAACAAAAAGAATAAGTTATCGATTCTTAAGTTTCACTATACCATCATACAGAATTAAGAGGTTCTGTATGTCTTCTTTTTTCTGAAATTTTCAAAATAATTCCCATGTCTTTTGGGCTTGTTTTTGTTGTTTGGTTTGAGAGAAACTAAGATTACCCCGGCTATAACCAAGACAGCAGCCAAAGGCTTCTCCCAACTGAATACATCCTGACCCATCAAGATGGCCACCACTGATGCAACAATTGGTTGAAAATTCATGTAGATACTAGCTGTCGTTGCTTTTATATATTTTAAACCCATCGGCATCAGTAAAAAACCAAGAGCCGTAATAAAGACCAAACAAAAAATCAGAAGTAAGTAGCTGTTCAAGGTCGCTTTTTCTGAAAAAATAGTTTGCTCTGGAAGAGAGGTGATCTCAAAGGGAAGTAGCATTGCAGCTGCAAATAAAAATGACCATTTGATGATGGTGATTGGCTTGTATTTTACCGATACATTTTTGGTGACAATCATATAAATTCCATAGCTTAAGGCGGCCAGAAAAGATAAAATAATTCCCAATTTATTATTGGTTGCCATGGCACTAGAGCTCCCACTTAGAATAATGAGCGCTGCTCCACCAATACTAAGTACAACACCTGAAAATTTATTCTTTGTAAAGATTTCTTTTAAAAAAAATAAAGACATGATCAAAACCAGAATAGGTGTCATTGCCATGATGAGTGAGAAATAAACTGGCGTGGTATATTGTAGGGCGACCGCAAATAAAAGTTGCGTGGCAACAAAGCCAAAAAAGCTGCCGATGGCGATGGTCAAAAGATCTCTTTTTGAGACTTTTTCTTTTTTTACAAATTCACCAATTCCCCAGAATATTAGGGCACCAACTGCCATTCGCATAAAGGTATAAGCGGAAGGAGTTACCCAAGTGTCTATTAATGTTTTAGTTATTGGTATGCTCAAACCAAATATGACATTTGCAAAAATTATAGCTAAATGTCCTTGCAGTTGCTTATTCATAAAAAAGCGAATTCTAATATTTTTATAAAAGTTGAGAGGAGGAAAAAGACTAAAGAATGTCTAGGCGTCTAGTTTATTCAGGATGCGCGATTTATAATCTAGTTCATCCATGTTATCTTCAACAATTTGCAATTGTTTTAATAACTCTTGGTTGTTGTTCATCATTTCCTTCAAAGCTGCAATACCAGCATCCCAATACTTGTGTAGCTCGGGTAATTCTTCTTTTGCTTTTTCAGAAAGTTGGAGTTGAGACTTTCGCTTATCCTTTTTGTCTTTGACTGACGCTACATAACCCTTGTTTTTCATCTTTGTCATTAGCTTGACGATGGCAGGATGTGACAGACCGAGTGCTTCTGCTATTTCGGTGACTGTTAATTGTTCATGTTTTTCGAGTAACAAAAAGACGCTATGCCAATTAGGCTCAATGACAAGGTTTTTTTCTTTATAAAATTCCTTGGTTTGGTAGACAAAAACATCATTTAATCTTTTTAAACGGGCTGTTAATCCTGGATATCCCATTTCTACTAAAAAATCTTGTTGCATAACTATGTAATTGGTTATGCAAATGTAAAAAAATATAAGTAACCAGCTACGTAGTTTTTGGTTATTTATCAGTGAAAATCATATAATTTACTTTTCTAGAGAAACAAAAGCAGCTAAAAGTATAAATTCAAAGTGAAGCGCTAAAGTTTAATAATAAAAAACACCTCAGGACGTGAGGTGCTCTTTGTGTGTGATTCAAATTTGTCAAAAGAGGCAATTGCTATTTATTCAGCTTCTTCCTCAACTAACTCTTGCTTTTCAGTTTCAGATTGATTTTCGTTTTCAATAACGTTAAACTTTTCGAGTTGTTCTTCTTCACCTGTAAAGTATGGGAAAACATCTAGAATAGGGGACTCATTAATGGCCGGAATTGTGTAATCTCCCATTGTGTCCTCCATCGATTTTGTCGTGTTTTCATAGGCTTCTTTCACATCGTTGGCTTGTACGAGGAAATAAGTGTTTGATTTTTTTTCTTTTCCACTTCTTTCATCAATAATAAGAAGTGCAACCTTGACCTTAAACCAGCGATCAGAATTCTCGAAGGGATGTACTTCTGAAAAGTTAGCCACTTTTATGTTCATGATTCTGAATTCCTCACTAGTCAAAGTCTTCATTTCTTCACTAATTCTGGCTTCTGCTTCTGTAAAAGAAACAGCATCAAGAAGGTAGGTGTCTGTTGATAATTTTTGTTCTCCTGTTTCATGTGTTTTTCTGTATTTCACCTTACATTCATACCAAATTACGCTCATAGCTTTATTTTTAGGGAGCCAAAAATATGATTTATAATGTGGCAACGTCTTGAAATTCTCAATAGATATTCACAATTTTTATTTCTGTGTTTTTTGGAGATTTTGCTTTTCCTTAGGAATATTACTCACAAAATATATGAGTCTTTTTTGGTGAGAATTGAATTCTTTTTACGACAAAGAGTCCGTTATATAATCTCAACCGCAGATTTAATTTTTAAAACAACAAAAAGCTTTTACATTTCTGTAAAAGCTTTTTGTTGTTAGACGCTAAAACCAAGTGAAATTTAAGTTATTCCAAAGGTGGCAAAATTATCTTATACTTTCTTATTCTACAATGAGTTTTAAGACAGCAGTATTGCTTTCAGCTTTGACTTTTATGAAATAGAAACCATTTGCATAGCCTGATGTGTTTAATTCAACATATTGCGTACTTGGAAAATCAAATTTATCAATCGTTTTCCCTAATACATCTATTAGTTGAACTGTGACATCAGTATACGTTTTTCCTAAATTTATTTGAGATTGCTCTTTACTTGGATTTGGATAAAGCTTAACATCTGTACCAAATGTATTTTCTCCGATACTTAATTCGTTACAATCGGCTTCGTTGTTCACAAATGTTGATGCTGGATCTACATAGGTCCAATTTTCAGTACTCCAATAAGCATTATCTACAAAAATACAAGTTAACTCAGGGTTGTCTTGCCCTCTAAATCTAACCCATGTTGCATTGCTCCCGTTTCTAAGATCTAGGCTCGTTAATTGATTAGATACGCATGTTAACCATCCTATATCTGGATGATTACTTACATCTATACTTGTGATCTGATTATTATCACAATCTAAGAAAGTTAATTTTAAGTTGTTACTGATGTCTAAATCCGTCAATTGATTGCCCTTAAAACCAAGCGATAGTAATTTTGGATTGGCAGTGATATCTAGTTCGGATAATTGATTATTTTCAAAACTCAGGTTTTGTAATTCTGTATTTGTACTGACATCTATACTGGTGAATTGATTGTATCCAAAATTCAGCTTTTGTAATTCTGTATTCGTGCTGAGGTCTAAGCTTGTTAATTCATTTCTCATGCATTCCAAAAATTGTAATTCTGTATTGACACTGACATCCAAGTTTGACAAATCATTTTCTGAACAACTCAAACTTAGTAGCGCAGTATTGGTACTCAGATCTAAGCTCGTTAAATCGTTTTGATCACAATTCAGCTCTTGTAAAGCTGTATTGGCACTGACATTTAGGCTTGTCAAATCGTTATTAAAAATAACCAGATGGCTTAATTCTGTATTGGCACTCAGGTCTATGTTTGTTAATTCGTTATCGTAACAATTCAACTCTTGTAATGCTGAAAATCTTCTATACCTGTCAGATCTGTAATGTTCATACTGTTAACATCAAGAGATGTTACATCTTCGATATTTGCTGTAATGACGAGGCCATTAAGTGAATTGTCTAGACCTAAGTCAATCAGTGCTTGCTCAAAATTAGGATCGGGAATTTCCGTGTATTGAGCCTTTGCTACAAATGATAGCAATAGGAAATAAATAATAAGTAATGATTTTATCATTGTGAAATATTTAATGATTTATCTTGAAAGATACAAATAATTAAAACAGTATTCTGATGTTTTTGCGTTTTTTTGTTGGTTATTTTTTAAAAATAAGATACTAATCTTTTTTAAAGATAATAGTCTTGTCGAAGGCATTAAGATGCTCTAGGATGGCGTTTACTTTTTAATTATTCTCGTGATTTGAATAAGGTTTTTAACTTTCCAATTCCTAAGACAATACCCAAACACAAAAAACCAAGTACCAAGCCGATTGATAATTCTTTGACAATAGATGGAAGGATAGGAAGGAGTTGGTGAAAGAAATCAAGGTTGTGCACAAAGATCCCACCAGAAACAAGAAGCAATGCAATCGTCCCAATCACTGATAAACTTTTAATGACTTTGGGGAGTGCGGCAACCAAAAGTCGGCCTAATTTTGCTTTAAAACTTTTTTTATCAGTGCTGTTTTCTATCAGCTGGTAGCCGGCATCATCCATACGGACAATTAGCGCAACAATGCCATACACACCAATTGTGGCTAGAACAGCGATGATGCTGACAACAATAATTTGTGTGCTTAAGCTTTCCTTGAAAACCGTACCCAAAGCTATAATGACAATTTCTACAGAAAGAATAAAATCAGTCAGGATAGCCGATTTAATGCGTTTCTTTTCGAGAGCTATGATCTCACTCTTAGTTTTAGCTTCTTTTAATTCCTCTTTTTTGGAATGGGAATGCGGTACAAAAAAATGATAGATTTTTTCTGCGCCTTCATATCCCAAGTATAAACCACCCAACAATAAAATAATGGTAATGGCAATGGGTAAAAATGCACTGAGCAAAAAAGCAATGGGCAGGATGATAAGCTTGTTTAGCAAAGAACCTTTGGTAATGGACCACAAAACAGGAATTTCTCGCGATGAGACAAAACCCGAGGCTTTCTCTGCATTCACCGCCAAATCATCACCTAAAATTCCTGCGGTTTTTTTAGCGGCAACCTTACTCATCATCGCGACATCATCCATCAAGGCAGCGATATCATCTAAAATGGCAAATAACCCTGAAGCCATAAATTTTATTATTTAGATTTATATTTTATATAAGTCGTTTTTTTTGATGTCTTATTTTAGTTTTTGATTCTTAAACCTGATGAAATATATTTATCTTGTCTTCATATCTCATTTTTTTAGATAAATCAATCATGAGAATCAGTCATAAAAAAAGGAACACGGCTGAAAACCTGTTCCTTTTTTGTGAAATTATCTTGAAGAGATCAACTCTCTATGAAATCGGCAATTATTTTTTATATCCCAAAAGGATTGTCAATGCTATGGGCTGGTTCTGTAAACCATTGCGCTCCTTCATCCGTCATGTAGATATGATCTTCTAAACGCACACCAAATTCCTGAGGAACAACGATCATGGGTTCGATGCTAAAAGTCATACCTGATTGTATTTTAATAGCATTTCCTTTGAGAATAAATGGATGTTCGTGGATCTCAAGACCGATGCCGTGTCCAGTTCGGTGTGGCAATCCTGGAAGATTATAATCGGGTCCAAGTCCATCTTTTTCTAATTGTACGCGAACTTGATCGTCAATGTGTTCACAAGGTTTGCCGAGTTGTGCGGCATCTAAAGCAGCTAATTGTGCAGATTTTTCATGTGTCCAAATCTCTTTCTCTTTTGCAGTGGCATCTCCATAACTGTATGTTCTGGTGATATCTGAGATATAACCATTGTATTGACAGCCTGTATCAACCAAAACAATGTCATTTTCTTCTAATGGTTTTGGTGATTTCACACCGTGTGGAAAGCTAGAATCTTGACCAAATAAAACAATACAGAAATAAGAACCACTGGCTATTCCGAGTTTTTGGTGAGCTGTATCGATAAAGCTTTCGACTTCAGCAGTGGTGATGCCAGGTTTTAAAATTTTTGCTGTTGCCTGATGGACTTGCATCGTTAAATTCATCGCGTATTGAATGTGTGCAATTTCAGCTTTACTTTTCAACATCCTGATATCTCTGATCAACTTTTCTGCACTGCTAACTTGAAATTTTTTGTTGTTTTGAAAACGTGAGACCAAGTTAAAAGGTGTTGAATCATCAACAGCTAAACGCGTTCCTTCTTTGACAACTTCTGATATTTTTTGTACTGGCGAGTCTTCTTCTAACCAAGGGATAAAGTCACCTTTGATGCCGATAAAATCATTAAAAGTACCTATTTCAAATTCTGGAACAACATAGTGAAGACTTCCATCTGCAAAAAGTATCGCACCGACTAAACGTTCTGATGGATTCCATTGCGTATTTGTAAAGTAATATAAATTGGCACCAGCATTGAGGTAAAGTGCATCCAAGCCTTCCTTCTTTATGGCAGCACAGGCTTTGTCAATTCTGTCTTGAAATTCTTTATCTTGAATTGGTGCGGGTTTGGCGGTTGGTGCTTTTAGCTTTGATAATTCTTCTTCTGGCGTACTTCCGCCAATGCCGTATGATCTGTTGCTATTCATTTGTGATTTATTTTTTGAAATTAGAGCTGAACTTATCAGCTGAATTGAAACTCTATGAGATTATAAAATTAATGGTTTTAAAATTTTAGTGGTGTCAGTTTAGCTTTTTAATACTTATTTTAACAACAGATAAAACCTAGCCTCAATAGCGCGCTGTGCTTTATTCTTTTGTAAACTTATATTCTCCGCCACCTTGAAATAAAGTGAGCGTGTTTTCTGCAGGTTGAAATTCTATCACAAGACTTGCTTGATCAAATTTGAACTTGTCTTTCTCAGTTGCTTCTAACGGAAATGCACTTTGTCCTGTGGCTTGGGCAATGAGCGTTTTGTTTTCTTTTGAAACGGTAATTTTTAAAGGGAGTTCGTTTGAAGCGTACACGCCGAGATAATCATCTAATTCTTCTGGATTGACTTTGTATGATGAGAACTCAGGAATTTCATAAGGTTTCTGATAAATAGCACTCAAAACAGCGATCGAAATCTTATTCAAATTGTAGGTAGAGGCATTGGAAACTAAGGCATATGAAATTTTACCATCTGAAAAATGACTAAAGGTCGATGCAAATCCGTCGATACCCCCTGTGTGTCCATATCCCATTTTGTTGTAAAAAGGTGTTTCAAAAAGTCCCATACCAAAATTGTCTTTTGTTTTCTGCATAAGATAAAGGCTTTCTTCTTTGAGCAGTTCCCCATTGAATAAGGCGTCGCTGAACTGGACTAAATCACTTGCTATTGAAACGATACTACCAGCACCTAAAGGGATTGACATATCAGTTTCGTTTTCAAGAGCCCAGTCTTTACCGTCAAAATGATAAGAAAGACTTTCGTTTTCTGTTGTGTTTATTGAGCTACCAAGCTTGGTATTCTTAAGTTCCAGTGGTTTGATAATGTAGCTTTGAAGAAGTTGAGCATAGCTTTTTTGAAATGTTTTTTCGAGTATAAATGTCAGTAAAATAAAATTGGAATTACTGTACTCAGCTTTCTGATCAGGTTCAAAATCGCTTCCGCTTTCTGAAATTAATTCAGTCAATTCTTTTTCTGTTTTTGCCTGGGTGTTCCACTTGAGATAATCTTTGTCATTCGTGATATTTGGAATGCCGCTGCGATGCATTAACAGATGTTGTATGGTGATTTTATCAGCATTTTTAAGTTTCGGGAAATACTTTTCCAGTGTTTGATTCAGTTTTAATTTGTGTTCTTCCACAGCTTTTAAAACTAAAACTGAGGTAAATGTTTTAGAGATAGAACCAATTCTGTACTTGGTTTGTGTGTCTGCTTTTTGACTATTTTCAATATCAGAGAAACCAATTGTGTTTATATAAATAAGTTCTCCATCTTGAGAAACGGCGACATTCCCCATAAATTTATTGCTTTGCTCAAGTGCATCAAAATAGTGGTCGAGTTTGTCTATATCAATGTCCTGTGAAAAACAAATTTGACTGATAAAGAGAAAGCTGAGGATTGTGAGAAAATTTATTTTCATGATTTCTTGTTGTTAGGGAATGTTTAGAAATGTTGAATGAAATTTAAATGTTTAGTTTTCGTTCTTTTCAATATATTGATTGACACGTTCTTCTAAAATAGGAAGTGTGACAGTGCCTTGCTCTAAAATGACCTCGTGAAAATCACGTATATCAAATTCAGTTCCCAAAGCTTGTTCTGCTTTTTTGCGTAATTCTCTGATTTTGATTTC
>JAKDUG010000240.1 GCA_030457805.1 Psychroflexus sp. | reverse complement strand
AATTACGCAGATGCTTCTGCTTATACCAAGAACATACATGCGCGCTCAAAAGTTGGCGATCAAGAGCGTGAAACAACACTTTATTTGTACAACACGGCAAATGATTCTGTGATGAAAATCGATCCGACAAACTTGCCAGAAATCGATAGATTACCTGCATATACAGAAGATTATCCAGATAGAGAATGGAAAAAAGAACCAAGAGCTGTCACTTATTCTCAAGTTTACTTCTCTCCAAATGATAAACATGCGGTTGTTGATGTGCGCTCACAAGACAATAAAGATCGTTGGATTTGCGAAATTGATTTAAATTCAGGTGAGTTAAAAACAATCAGTCATCAACATGATGAAGCGTGGATTGGTGGCCCAGGCATTAATGGATATTACAACGGCGGAACTTTAGGTTGGGTTGATTCTCAAACAATCTACTACCAATCAGAACAAACAGGTTATTCTCATCTTTATACTTATCATGTTTCTTCAAAAAAAGAAAAAGCTTTAACCTCAGGAGAGTTTGAAGTTTTTAATCCGCAACTTTCAAATGATAAGAAGCATTGGTATTTCACATCTTCTGAAGTTCATCCTGGTGAACGTCATTTTTACAAAATGTCTGTTTCTGGAGGAAATAAAACAAAGTTAACTTCAATGGAAGGCAATAATGAAGTGACTTTATCGCCTGATGAAAAATACTTGGCGATTCGTTTTTCTTCAAAAAATCAACCTTGGGAACTTTATTTGAAGCGCAATAAAAAAAGTGCAAAAGCAGAACAATTAACAGAAGGTAAATCTGAAGAATTTCAAGCTTATAACTGGAGAAAACCTGAGTTGATTCAATTTGAAGCCAGCGATGGCGAAAAACCTTATGCAAGATTATATAAACCAGAAGCTGATAAAGATATGCATGCGGCTGTTATTTTTGTACATGGCGCAGGTTATTTACAAAATGCGCATAAGTGGTGGTCAACTTACTTCAGAGAATATATGTTTCATAATTTGTTGACAGATTTAGGCTACACTGTTTTAGATATTGATTACCGTGGCAGCGCTGGTTATGGCCGCGATTGGCGAACTGCAATTTACAGACATATGGGCGGAAAAGATTTGACTGACCAAATTGATGCAGCCGATTTTCTCGTACAAGAACACGGCATCAATCCTGATAAACTGGGTATTTATGGCGGAAGCTATGGCGGTTTCATCACTTTAATGGCGATGTTCAATTCACCAGACACTTTTCAAGCTGGAGCCGCTTTGCGTTCTGTGACAGATTGGGCACATTACAATCATGGTTACACATCAAATATTTTAAATGAGCCACATCTCGATCCGATTGCTTATCGTCGCTCCTCACCTATTTATTTTGCCGAAGGTTTAAAAAATCGTTTACTGATCGCTCATGGTATTGTTGATACAAATGTGCATTTTCAAGATGTTGTCCGCTTATCACAGCGTTTAATTGAACTCGGAAAAGACGATTGGGAAATGGCGGTTTATCCAGTTGAAGGACACGGATTTACTCAGCCAAGCAGTTGGTCGGATGAGTATAAACGCATCTTAAAACTCTTTCAAGAAACTATCGGTAAAAAAGACTAAGTTTGCAGTCGATTTTTTAAAAAGGTATTCATCTCAAAAGGTGTTCTGAACATCTTTAAATTTTATATTTTTGCGCTATGGCAAAAGAACAAGACAAATTCAAACAAGTAATTTCCCATGCTAAGGAATATGGGTACATATTTTCATCAAGTGAAATATATGATGGTTTAAGTGCGGTTTATGATTACGGTCAAAACGGTGTTGAACTCAAAAATAATATCAAAAACTATTGGTGGAAATCAATGGTGCAAATGCATGAGGAAATTGTCGGCCTTGATGCTGCAATTTTGATGCACCCAAAAACTTGGGAAGCTTCAGGACATGTTGACGCATTTAACGATCCGTTGATTGATAACAAAGATTCTAAAAAGCGTTATCGCGCTGATGTTTTGGTGGAAGATTATGTTGAAAAACTAGAGCAAAAAGCGCAAAAAGAAATCAAAAAAGCCAAAAAACGATTTGGAGATAAATTTGACGAGCAAGAATTTGTAACGACACATCCGCGTGTGGTGAAGTACCGTCAACAATCTAAAGAAATACTAGAACGCCTTGGCGAATCACTCAATAATGGTGATTTAGTCGATGTCAGAAATTTGATTGATGAGCTTGAAATTGCTTGTCCTGCAAGCGGTTCAAGAGATTGGACAGATGTGAAGCAGTTCAACTTAATGTTCGGAACAAAGTTAGGCGCATCAGCAGAATCAGCTTCAGATTTATATTTACGTCCAGAAACGGCACAAGGTATTTTTGTGAATTTTGCAAACGTTCAGAAAACAAGCCGACACAAAATTCCTTTCGGAATTGCGCAAATCGGTAAGGCTTTCCGTAATGAAATTGTGGCAAGACAATTTATTTTCCGTCAGCGTGAATTTGAGCAGATGGAAATGCAATATTTCGTGAGGCCAGGTGAAGAACTAAAATGGTTTGAACACTGGAAGGAAACACGTTACAAATGGCATCAATCGCTCGGTTTAGGTGAAGAGAATTACAGATTTCACGATCACGAAAACCTAGCACATTACGCCAA
>JAKDUG010000239.1 GCA_030457805.1 Psychroflexus sp. | reverse complement strand
TACAAATTTGTAAAGGCTAATATATTTCAATTAATGCAATCTGAGATTAATAGTTCCACATATCTAATTCAAAGTTTCGGATTTCTTCTTTTAAACGTTCTGCTTCTAAGAGTTGCATTTGAGAGTTATCAGGAATGTAATCTTTCACTTGACGATCTTCATACATATTTTCTGTTTTGTAAATAAAAGAACTGAAACGTCTTGAGTTTAACAAGTGATCAAAACTAATTGGTTTTGAGCCATTTTCAGGATTCAAAACTTTAGAATTGTGTAAGACCTGTCTTGCATCTGGAAACCAAACCCAAAAATAAGGTATCACTTGAGGATCTCCAGAGAACGTAGGATTCTGAGAGTTAATATCATAGCCCGCAGGTGCAATACCTAACAACCTATATTTCATCTCTCCTTGACGTTTATCAAAATACCACATTCCCTTGATATGATATTCTTTGATATTAGCAGCAGTAATTTCTGTAGGAATCATGTAAGGCTTCATCTGATCAACTAAATCTTGTGGATAAAGTTCTGGAAACTCTCCTAACTTTTCAGCCATCGCTCTTTGTTTAAAAAGCTCAACATTTTCAGTACCAGTAATTTCATACTGACCTAAAATACTAAGTGCTGCGTTCGGTAAGAAAATAGCCTTCGTAGCTGATTTTATTTCCTCCATTGACTTTCTACCATCTTCGTTGAAATAGCTAGTCGCATAGACTTGAGAAATACCAATCGTATCAGAACCACTTTCAGCAGCATCTTCCATAGCATCAACTAAAACCTGAAATAAAGATCTTCTGCTATCATCAACACTGTTATCATTCAGTGGATAGAGAAGCGGATAGTTAATTTTTTGATCAAGATCGATTTTTTCCCAAACAATCTTATACCACATGATATCTCTATCTCCTACATAGCCATAAGGTAATGGCTTATCATCATCAAATTTTGTTTGATCATCATTCAACCGGCTAACATCTGATGGTTTATCTGCGTTAAGCATGGTTGATTGAGCTCTGGCTGTATTGAACAACCCAAAGCATAATACTAATCCTAAAAAATTAACTGCTAATCTCATTTTACTCTTTATTAATTAGTTAATTGTACTAATAATGCTGGCATGTTTTTAACGTTAACGCCAGGCACGTCAGCTTTAATATCAAATATTTGTATAATATCTCCTGTTTTAGCTCTGCTTAAAAGCTTTGCAGCTTCAGCACTAAATCTGCTTCCATTAACAACAACAGATGGTTGTCCTGGAACACTGACAGTAAATCTTCTCACAACAGGTGATAAATCAAAATCAAAATTTTCAAAAGTCGCCCCAATTGGAGATATTTCAAGTGCTTTACGTGGCATTTTTACTGCACCACCTTCTTGCAATTGACCTCTAACTGTCGGTGTAGGTCTTGGTAAGTCTTTAATTCTGAAAACAGAAGTTGAACTTACTTTTTCACCTTCAACTGATCCAGTGACATTGATTTTAAGCTCTGTTCCTCTTGTTGGTTTAACAACATAGTTAGAACCTTTAATCTTTCTCATACCAGGTGCTGATGCGTTAACTTTATTACCGGAAACACCAGGCATTGAAATTGTCAATGGGTTTTCAATCCCTCGGTAAACAACGTTCATTTTATCTGCAGAAACAATAGCCTGATTTGGCTTAGGTATCACTGAGTATGACTGATTCACAGCGACTTCAATATCTTCACCGTCTTGTTTAAAAATCAAGTTACCCTCAATTGTATGGTCACCAGTATTTCCAGCGTTTACTGTTAATTTAACTTGACCACCATCGATAATAAAATCTTTGTCTTTAACAAGTTTACGACCATCCAAAGTTAAGTGAACTTCGTTAGGTACAGTAGAATTGTCTGTACGACCTAAAACAATAGATCCATCAAACTCTTGACCTTGGTAGTATGCACCTCTTGTTGTTTGCAATAAAGTTGAATAGTTATTCATCGATGCAATTTCGGTCAATTGTCCTGACAACATTGAAGATAGGATTTCATTCTCTAAAACTTTCAAACCATTTTGAAGGTTGGTGATTTTAGTGATTGAAGAGATTAGTGGATACCCTAAAAAATGGTATTCGATATACTCTCTTTCTTTATTATCTCTATCTATAACTGGATCTGGCGAGTATTTCTCTTTTATTGATTTAATATAAGGAGCGTATTTAGGATTATCCCCTAAAACTTCAACCATCTTATTTTTATAAGTAGCCATGTTATCCTTAAATTCTTGTCCCGCTGGTTTTAACTTACCACTTTGGGCAAATTTTTCATTAAGGAATTGATCTTTATCCATTGTTTCGTAATCCTTAGGATCCTTAACAGAGGCATACATTTCATCTTTTAATCCTACAAAATAAGTATAAAGTTCATTTGTTGCATCAGATACTTTTTTAGCTTTCAGAGATGCTTCCCTATACTGATCTGGTGATTCTGCAGCTTTTTGATTTAAACCTTCAAGCGCTGCTTGGTTCTTTGACTCGAAAGATTCATTAGAATTTTCAAGCGACTCATTTACGGTACCAAAAGCAGATAAGACCTCTTTTGACATATTTAGTGCAAGCATTGCAATAAATACTAAATACATCAAATTAATCATTTTCTGTCTTGG
>JAKDUG010000238.1 GCA_030457805.1 Psychroflexus sp. | reverse complement strand
AGAATTTTTCTATCAGCATAAAGACACCTGCACCAGCCAAAAATCCGACAAGCGCCAACCAACTGACCTTTTTTAAATACCAAATAAAGTCTATCTTTTCGATTCCCATCGCTGCAACACCTGCTGCAGAACCAATCACTAAAAGACTGCCTCCTGTACCAGCTGAATAGGCTATAAAGTGCCAGATCGGGCTATCTGTTTCAAAGGTATACATCCCCATTGTGGCTGCAACCATCGGCACGTTATCAATCAATGCAGACATCATACCTAATAAAATAACGACGGCATCCATATTCGGAATCGCATTGGAAATACTTTCTGCTGCATAACGCAATGTGCCGACTTCAATTCCTGAAATACTACCGTAAACTGCACTTTCTAAGGCTGCCACAGCAAGTAAAATTCCGAGGAAAAACAATATACTCGAAAACTCAATTTTAGATAAGGCCCGGTTTGTTGAATAAAGGTATTTTTGATTCTTAGGTAGGTTTTTAACGGGTTTGACATACTCAGAAAAGAGCCAGACCACACCTAAACTAAACATCATTCCAAGATAAGGTGGCAAACCTGTTATTGCTTTAAATATCGGTACAAAAATAATACCTCCTAAACCGACGTAAAGCATGGTTTTACTACTCAGCAAACGCTCTGTTGCTTCATCTGTAATCATTTCGCGTCGCATTGCTTTCCCTCTAAATGGTTTCATTCGGGAAGCAATAAGAAAAGGAACGACGAAGCAGACAATTGATGGCACAATCACATACTCTGAGAGACCTACTGCAGTGACTTTATCTCCGATCCAAAGCATTGTTGTGGTCACATCGCCAATTGGTGACCACGCGCCACCAGCATTGGCTGCAATAATGATCATCGCCGCATACCACACGCGGTATTTGTGCCACACAATTATTTTTCTTAACAAAGTGATCAAAATAATTGTTGCCGTCAGGTTGTCAATCACCGCCGACAAGAAAAAAGCGAGGATTCCTAAAATCCAAAGTAAGCGCTTTTTACTTTTGGGTTTAATCACCTTTTTAATGATACCAAAACCACGATGCAAGTCAATGATTTCGACAATTGTCATCGCCCCAATTAAGAAAAACAAAATCTCACCAATATCACTGAAATGATGCATCAGGTTTTTCTTGAAGCCATAACTATCCGTCTCGGAAGCACCCTCAGCTAAGCTAAAGACATCGCCTTTATAGTTGATAATATCAAACCAACCGTAATTAAATCCAATTGATAATATAGCCCACATAAGTGTTCCCATCAACAAAGCAGGAACGGCTTTATCCAATTTTAATGGATGTTCCAATGTGATTGACAGATAGCCAAGCACAAAAGTTAAAATCAATATAGTTGTCATGTATATAGCTTATAAAAGTTTTTGTAGTGCAATTCCGAATGCTGTGTTACTCATATTATTTGGTGTCGGGTTTTCGTCCTTCACCGCTTGAATTGCATTTTTTATGGTAATTGATGTATCGTTAAAAATTGCCTCATCTGTAATCTGCACTTTGTCACCCATAAAATAAGCAAAAGCACGTGCCATTCCACAATTCGAGATAAAGTCAGGAATTAAACTAATGTGCTTATCTGTATGCTGCATAATTGATCCAAAGAAAATTTCTTTATCAGCAAAAGGCACATTTGCACCACTGGCAATCACTTCAAGGCCATTGTCTATCATTTGGTCAACTTGGTCTCTTGTAACAATCCTAGACGCAGCACAAGGCGTGAAAATCTCAGCACCAACAGACCATATTTTTGAGTTGACTTCGTCAAAACTCATCATATTTTCTGCATTGAGTTTATTGCCTTCTTTAATCAGATATAAATGCTTCATTTCTTCAAAGGTAAACCCGTCCTCATTGATAACGCCGCCATCTATATCTATTATTCCAACAACTTTAGCACCTAAAGCAGTGAGATAATATGCAGCTGCCGATCCCACATTTCCAAAACCTTGAATAATAGCTTTTTTACCTTGAAGTGAATCATTATAAATATTGTAGTAATGTTTGATTGATTCTGAAACGCCAAAACCGGTAATCATATCCCCAACGGTATAACGTCTAAATTCCTCAGGTGTGTAATCTGGATTTTCGATCACTTTAGAAACACCATTTCTCAGTTGGCCAATTCGGCTAATCTTATCGGCCTCTGTTGTTTGAAAATGTCCCTGAAAAACACCTTCCTGCGGATGCCAAACACCGCAACGCTCAGTATTGGGAATCACATCAAGAATTTGGTCAACATTCATATCACCACCTGTGCCGTAATAGCTTTTCAACAAAGGGGAAACAGCCTTAAACCAACGTTCAAGAACTCCCGCTTTTCGCGGATCATCTGGGTCAAAATTAATGCCTGATTTAGCCCCACCAATTGGTGGCCCAGAAACTGTAAATTTGATTTCCATGGTTTTCGCTAGTGCTAAAACTTCGTTCTTATCAAGACCTTTTCGCATACGTGTTCCTCCACCTGCAGCGCCTCCACGAAGTGAGTTGATCACAACCCAACCTTCAGCTTCCGTTTCTGAGTCGCTCCAATGAAAAACAATTTCTGGTTTCTTGGTCTCAAATTTTTTTAAAAGATTCTTCATCTTAATTGTTCTTTATTTTATGTATATCGAAATAACTTTCCACTTGAATGAGCTTTTGAAG
>JAKDUG010000046.1 GCA_030457805.1 Psychroflexus sp. | reverse complement strand
CTACAAAAAAAAATATTAATAACGATCAAGCTGTCGTCAAAAATGTTTTTACGAAATTCCTAGAGGATAATGGTCATCGTAAAACACCTGAACGATATGCAATTCTTCAGGAAATTTACGATAATCAAGAGCATTTTGATATCGAGTCTTTGTATATCACAATGAAAAACAAGAATTACCGTGTGAGTCGAGCAACGCTCTACAACACGATTGATTTGCTCTTAGATTGCGGTTTGGTTCGCAAGCATCAATTCGGTGGTAAGAACCAAGCACAATACGAAAAGTCATATTTTGATAAACAACACGATCACGTCATCATGACGGATACTGGCGAGGTGATTGAGTTTTGTGATCCGCGTATTGAATCTATTAAAACAACAATTGAAGAAGTGTTTGATATTAAAATAGACAGACATTCATTATACTTTTACGGTACTAAAAATAACGATAAGACTGACTAATTATGGCAGTAGATTTACTACTAGGTCTTCAGTGGGGAGACGAAGGCAAAGGCAAAATTGTAGATTACCTCACAAAAAACTACGATAGCATTGCAAGATTTCAAGGAGGCCCAAATGCGGGACACACACTTGAGTTTGACGGTATCAAACACGTTTTACACACGATTCCATCTGGTATTTTTCATAAAGATGCCATCAATATTGTTGGTAATGGCGTTGTGATTGATCCTGTTATTTTTCAAAAAGAACTCAGTGAACTTGGGAAATTCAAAATCGATTATAAGAAGTCTTTGCTGATTTCTCGTAAAGCTCACTTGATCTTACCGACACATCGCTTACTTGATGCAGCTTCAGAAACCGCAAAAGGCAAAGCGAAAATTGGCTCAACGCTCAAGGGAATTGGTCCAACTTATATGGATAAAACGGGTCGAAATGGTTTGAGAGTTGGTGACCTTGAGATGGATGACTGGAAAGAGAAGTACAGACATTTAGCTGACAAGCATCAAACGATGATTGAGTTTTATAATGTTGATGTACAGTACGATCTCAAAGAATTAGAATTTGAGTTTTTCAAAGCAATAGAGAAAATAAAAGAACTTACTTTTATCGATTCTGAAGAATATATACACCAATTCCAGGAAGCAGGTAAAACCATCTTGGCTGAAGGTGCTCAGGGATCTTTACTCGACATTGATTTCGGAACATATCCTTTTGTGACTTCTTCGAATACTACTGCTGCCGGCGCTTGTACCGGTCTCGGAATTGCACCAACAAAAATAAAAGAGGTTTTCGGAATTTTTAAAGCTTACACCACACGTGTGGGAAGTGGCCCTTTTCCGACAGAACTCTTTGATGCTGATGGTGAGAGAATGGCAAAAGTCGGTCATGAATATGGCGCAACAACAGGGCGATCAAGACGTTGTGGTTGGCTGGATTTAGTGGCTTTAAAATACACAACACAAATCAACGGTGTGACTGAATTAATGATGATGAAGGCGGACGTGTTGAGTGGCTTTAAGAAACTTAAAGTTTGTGTTGGCTATAAATATAAAGGCAAAGAAGTTTCACATTTTCCTTTTAATGTTGAAGAACATAACGTCACTCCAATATACAAGGAATTCGAAGGCTGGTCTGAAGAGATTACAAAAGTCAAGGACTACGACAGTTTACCGAAGAATTTAAAAACCTACGTTGAGTTTATTGAAAGTGAATTAAAAACGCCAATCAAATTGGTATCTGTAGGGCCAGATCGTACAGAAACAATTATGCGTTAATATTTAAGAGTCAAGACATAATTGACGTGATTATCTTTATGTCTTGACTTTTCTTTAGATATGAAGAAATTCCTATCATAAATTTCTATCTTTTGAATAGAATATCCTACTGGTAGAATTTCTTTAAATTCAGCGATGCGATATTTTTCAATAATCACCTTAAAAACACCTTCAGGCTGATTGTCTTCAAAATTAATTGGTTTTGAGATGACGCCAGATTCCCAGATCGCTTCAGGGCGAATTGTCTTGAAATAATAGACTTGATCATCCTTATTTAAATTCGCTTCAGCAAGCGTTCTATAATCATTATTTTGCTGCATAAATTTGATGCCATACAGACCAACCGAGGTGATAATGGTGATCAAAACCAGTGTTGCGTAAAATAGTTTTTTAAGATGTAACGGACTGTAATTGAAAAATACGGCAGCTCCAAATCCAAACATTAAGAGAACCAAGCAATAATACCATACCCAAAATTCGGTTGTTCTCACTTCAATAAAATATGGCACAGTGACGACAGAAATTCCGATAATGAGTAAGAGTAAATAGTGAAACTTCATTCCTATTTGACTGACCTTATCAAGCTTTTTTGTTTTGATTTGATAATGAATAAGCTGTGCTGTATTCAGCGCTAAAGGGATTAATACAGGAACCAAATATCTTGATTTTTTCTCAGGAATAACCGAAAGTAAAATGACAGCTAAGGCAGTCCATAACCAACTGAATTGATAAAGCTTCTTGTCGATGACTTTTGCTTTGAAGTAAGGATAAAATAAACTCAGCAAAGCAGGAATTGTCCATACACCTGATTGAATAAAAAAGCTCCAATAATAATAAAACGGACGCACATTGTAACTGGCCCAGTTTGAGGTTTCTTTAGAAGCGATTTTTGTGAAAACAGCGGGATCTTCGACTCTGACATAGATATACCAAATCGCACCTAAACCAAATCCCATTACTAAACTAATCAAACTGATCAGGTAGTTTTGCTTTGTGTTTTTATAAACTATAAAATAAGCAATTATAAAAGGAAGGTATAAAGCATACAAACTGACAGGCCCTTTTGAAAGAATAGAACACCCTAGAAATACAATAGCTAAGCAGATATTAAGGATTAGATATTGTTTGTTTTTGATAGCTTTGGCCATAAAGAGTAAACTCCCAATCATGAAAACATGCGTATAAGTATCTGAAGGCGCTTCAAACCTGATTGTAATGTAGTAAAATGAAGTTCCAAGGATTAATGCGCTCATCAAAGCGATCTGCTTTCTGTTACTAAGTACTTTGGTCAAGAAATAAATAAAAATAACACCAAGTGCTGCGATTAGAGACGTCGGAATTCTATATAAAAAAAGTGAATTGAGATCAAAACTGATAAATGCACTGGTGATCCAAGATGGAAGTGGAGGCTTTTCATAACGCGGTACAGCATTCATCGTTGTTAAAAACCAATTGCCACCAGTCAACATTTCTTTAGCAACATTAAAGTTTCTCGCCTCCATAATTGAAATAGGCAAACCCGTTAGGTTGAAACCATACGCAAGAATGCAGAATAGGATTAGGAAGACAAGTGGATGTTTATTTATGAATTTTGACATTAGCGTGGGATGATAAATAAATGTTTCTTGAATAAATAACAATGCCAAAAGCATGACCTAAGATTAAAACAGGATCAGCTCTTAGTGCGCCATAAGCGAAAACTAGAAGTGAACCAATCAGACTGATAATCCAAAAGCCAAGTGGCAAGCGCGATTGTTTTTTCTTTTCAGAATACAACCATTGGTAAATAAATCGCGATGTAAATAATATCTGACTGATAATTCCTAGCGCGAATAAATTAGCTGACATATCATTGTTGAATATCAATTTATTGAGATCAAGTGTATTATTATTATAATAATAAAGCACGATCAAGAAAGGGAATATGATTAAAAACCATCTGAGAAAAACAGGAAATTTCTTCCACTGCTGTTCCAGTTGAATATTCCGGATATAGATGAAATAAGTCAAACTCTGACCAAGCATAATTGCAAAGTCGTTTCTGAGATAACCATAAACAAATAATAGAAAAGAAGCCAACAAGCTGAGTTGCCAAAAAAAGCGAGGTGCCACGACTTTCTTTTGTTTCTCAGAAGATAGCCATTGGTATAAGGTTCGACTTGAAAAAAGAATTTGAGCCGTAAAACCGATAGCATAACTAAAAAATTCAGTTAACATGTTTTAGTGCTTATTTTGTAATTGATATACTTTTTTTTCATCCATAAGTAACCAAAACAGTCAATTAAAGGTCCGACAAGTCTATTCAAAAGACCAAATTTTGCTTGTCCTGCTATCCTTGGGAAGTGTCTGACATCAACTTGTTTTATCTGTCCATTTTGGAGCATCACCATCGCTGGCAGAAAGCGATGTAAGCCTTTAAACATAGGGATTTGTTGTGCATAAGTTGTTTTAATTATTTTCAAAGGACAACCCGTATCATCCATGCCATCTTGCGTAAATAAGCGCCTGATGAAGTTAGCAATTGTTGAACTCATATTCTTGATGAAGCTGTCTTTTCTGTTATGAGAACGATTGCCAGTTACCAAATCGAACGCTTCTGCATGTTCTATGAGCAAATCAAAATCCTCAGGATGTGTTTGGAGATCTGCATCAATATAGCCAGTTAATTCAGTTTTGACATTGTCAAACCCTGCTTTAATGGCAGCACTTAAACCGTAGTTCTTGTCAAAACTGATAAATTCAAAACAGGCGTTGTTATCACAAATAGTTTTGATAATTTTTAGACTGTCATCAGTAGAGCCATCATCTACAAACAAAACCTTGCTGCGATTTTTAGATTTATTAAAGTAATTCAAGCACTCTTTTTCGACGCGGAATAAATTTTCAGACTCGTTAAAAACTGGAATAATAATGGTGAGTTTATAATTTTCCATGTGTTGAAGTCATTTTATTAAACCAAGTGATTTGTTTTTTTATCCCCTCATTCAAATGTGTTTTGGGTGCATAGCCTAACAATTGTCTCGCTTTACTAATATCTGCGATTGTTTCTTGTTGGTCTGATTTTCGCGGAGATTTTGCCTCTAGAGAGATATGTTTTTTTAAGTTTTTTTCGACAAATAAAATTCCGCTTTCAGTTGTCTCTTGTTGGAAATTACCAATATTGATGATTTCTAAGTTTGTTTTTTTGTAATTTTTCAGCGCCAAATAAATTCCATTGACGATATCACCCACGTAAGTAAAGCTACGCTTATGTGATTTACTACCTTCAAAAAGTGGAAATTTTGTATCGTTAACGGCGGCTGATATCAGTTTTGTATAAAGCTTATCAGGGCGTTCTCTTGGACCATAAACAGAGTACAAACGCAAAGAGCAGGCATTAAAATGTTGTTTTCTCGCTTCAGCTAAAACCAACTGTTCGGCAGCCAATTTTGTGACGCCGTAATAGGATGTTGGTTCTGGTTTAGCTTCTTCATTTTTCGTTGCAAACTTCCCGTAAACTGATGAGGTACTGATATTGATGAACTGCACCAATTGTTTTTGAAGTTTTGTAAACTCGACTAATTTTTGGGTCGCAATAAGGTTATTGTTCAAGTAACTTTCAAAAGAACTTGTTTCTGATATTCCTGGTTGTGCAGCAAAATGAATGATAAAATGATAATCTTTATCAAGCATTTTGTAAGTGCTTTTGTCACACAGATTGCCTTCAATGATTTTTATCCCCTGTTTGTTTAAAATTTCCGCATTAAAACGCTTTAATTTAACATCGTAATAATCATTAAAATTATCAACACCATCTACTTCGATATTTTTTTGATGCAGATATTCAGCCATATGACTTCCTATAAATCCAGCTATGCCGGTAATGAGTACTTTCATTATTTAATGCTCTTTCTTTGTACAAAAGAACGATAAGTTGTGCTCGCTGTTATGTTTTTTAATAGATCTTAAGCTAATCTTAAGTTTGAGAATCTATCGGAATATCAATGCTAAAGTTGGTCGTTTCATCAGTGGTTAGATGCAGTTTAATTTGTAATATACCCGCTGCTTTGGCTACAATAGCCAAGCCCAATCCATCACCTTTTACAGTATTTATATGATCTATATTGCGGTAAAATGGATTGAAAATCATTTCTGTTTCACCATCAGAAATTTTGGGACCTGTGTTGCTAATTGAAATCTTTAGGTTTAACTCACTTAATAAAAACTTGATATAAATTGTGGTATTTGGGTCTGCATACTTGACGGCATTGGATATGAGGTTGTCTAAAATTAAACTTAAATAAGTCTTATTGCTGACAAGCTTGATTTTAAAGCTTTTATCGATATCTAAACTCATGCTTTTTTGAAGGATTTCCTGTTTATAATTTGTCAAGATAACTTCAGTTAAATTGTAAACATCTATATTTTCAACCTCAATATTTTTATGTTCAATATCAAGACGTGCTAAGACAAATAACTTTTCAACAGTATCAGTCATATTGTCTATCTTACCAATATTCTGTTTAATTTCTTTAACATAAACCTCAGGCTGACGCGCTTGACGAATTAAAACCTCTAAGTTGCCTTTAATCACAGCAAGTGGTGTTCGCAATTGATGAGAAGCATCTGCCGTGAATTGCTTTTCGCGTTTGATAGCTGCATCAATACGGTTCAGGAAATCATTGATCGCCTTTGATAATGTTTCTAATTCATCGCCATTACTGGTTTCAGAAACGCGTTTATTTAAGTTATTAGAATTGATTTCATCAACTTTTTTAGCGATGTGGCTTATTGGTTTGATCGTGATCCTAGAAATGATTCTGGATGTAAAAAAAGTGATGACTAACAGAACAGGGTAGATGAGGAGTAAAGTGTCTAAAAGGGATTGGATGACCATTTCAGAATCCTCAAAAGACATCGCGATGACCATGTATCCATAGGTTTTTCCTTCATGAACTAAGGGCAATTGGATTTGTCTTATGCTTTCCTCTCTCAGATATTTATTTTGAATGAATTTTTGTGTGCTATCCAAAGTGAATTCAAGTGACTCATCATATAAATTAGGAGACTTGTTAAGTGTTTTTCCTTTCTTATTTGTAATCTCAATAAATAAAGGAAATGACTGCACTTCGATATGCTCTCGTTCTAACCATTCATTTTTATAAAAATGGACACTGTCTTTCCCGTAGGTCAGTTCATTAAGGTGTTTCTCTCCTTCAAAGACTAAGTCCTTATCAATCTCATTAAATACGGTATTTTTGACAGTAAAATAAATAGCGATAAACACGACAATTGATAGGCTGGCAATGCCCAAAACTGAGTATAAAGCAATTCTGTTTTTTAGCGATAATTTATTCATCATTTGCAATATAGCCAACACCTCTCACGGTTTTGATCAATTTATTTTTTTGAAGACCTAACTTTTTTCTGATGGCGTTCATATATACATCTAAAACGCCTGTATCATAATCAAAATGGATATCCCAGACGTTTTCGATAATTGATTTACGAGAGCAAATTTCATCTTTATGCCGCATTAAATGCGCTAAAAAATTAAATTCTTTATCAGTTAATGAAATTTTGTGATCCCCTTTTTTGACACTGTGTTTACTTAAATTTAAATGAATATCACCGAGCTTTAAAACTTTATCTATCTTGAAATGTAAACGTAAATGTGTTTCTATTCTAGCCAGTAATTCTTCGAAATTAAAAGGTTTTTTTATATAATCACTGGCGCCACTTTTCAAGCCCTCAATTGTGTCTTCAACAGTATCTTTTGCAGTTAAAAAAATGACAGGAGTGATGTCGCCTTCTTGTCTCAATTGGCGGCACACATCAATGCCTTTTAGTTTTGGCATCATCCAGTCAAGTAAGATAATATGAATTGACTTTTGTTTGACGATTTCTAAAACTTCAAGACCATTTTTAACAGTGATGCATTGATAACCTTCTTCGCTTAGGCCTTGTTTTAGAAACTTAGCAATCTCAACTTGATCTTCTGCAATAAGTATTGTAAAGTCTGTTTTGTTCATTTTTTTTAATGTGAGTGCCCAGCAGAATCACCTGTTAATAAATCAAATGTACCTCGGATTAAATAAACTGTATCAGCATCAATGTCGCCTGAAGTGACCAAGGCTTTGTGGGCATTTTGTACATCGGTGTTTTCAACTTCGATTTTCTCAAAGATATAAGCATCTTTTTGTTTTTCTTTTAATTTTAAGACATAAGTGTGATTGTCTAAATCTGCAAAGGCAGCTTCAGGTAAAGCTAACATTTTCTGAGGATGAATGCTAAACATGGCTTTGACAAACATACCAACTCTAAAATGCTTAGATTCTTGTTTGGGATGTGCATGGACTTTAATGCTTCTGTCATTTCCGATTTCAGCACCAATCAACCTGATATAGCCTTTGTAAATGCTATCTGAAACTTCTGGAATCTGAAACTCGATGTCTTGATTAAGTTTTAGATAACCCATATCTTTTTCAAAAGCTTTTAATTCTAAATGCACATGATCCGTATCGATAATTTCCATCATGGCTTCAGACTTTGCAACATAGGTGCCATGTGAAATATACATCTTAGAAATTTTTCCTGAAATTGGAGAGTAAATTTTAATCTTTTCAGAAAAATGACCATTCAAAATACGGTTTGGATTCAAATGCATGAGTTCTATTTTTTTCTTTAAGGCCTTGTCTTTTGCTTCGGCAGCTTTAAAAAGGCTACGGGTTTCTTGAAAAACCTTTTGAGAAATAACTTTGTCTTCTAACAGATTTTTTTTGCGTTGGAATTCGGAACTTAAGTATTCTAAGCTCGCATGATTTTCAACATAATCTTGTTGAATTGTGATATAATCCGGATTAGAAAGTTCGACTAAAACATCTCCTTTCTTCACTACATCACCAATTAAAAGAGATGTTTTAGAAACATAACCTTCAAAAAAAGTAGAAACGGAAGCTTTGTTTTTGGGTGGGACATCAATCACGCCACGCACATTTATTTTTTCTGAAAAGTCAAGAGAATCAGATTTGCCAAGTTCAAAATTAGAATTTTCAAATTGTGCTTTTGTGATGCTGATCAGATCGTCATTGTGTTCTTCCTCGCCGTCGGTGTGTGCATCAGATTCCTGTTTTTGATTTGAGGAGTTACATCCTGCAATAATCAGGATAAGGAATATATATATTAAGTGTATCTTTTTCATAATTAATCGTTTAAGGTAAAGTAATTCAGTTGAATAATGCTGTTGTTATAAGCTTTCATTAAAGCGATATAGGCCAGCTTGATTTCTTGTGCATTTTCGATGCTTTGGACATATCTAAAGAAATCGATTTCCCCATTTTTAAAACTTGAGTGAGAGTTTTGTATAATTTCATCGGCGACAAGAAGTTGATTTTCTTTAAAATTCTCTAGGCTCTTTTTTTGCGTTTGGTAAGTGTTGAGCCGTTTTTGTTTCTGACTTTCAAAATCGAGCTGTGCCTGTGCTTCTGAGGCTTCAGCTGAAGCTTTGCGATGTTTCATCGCTTTTATTTTTGAGCGATTTCCAAAAAATAAAAGTGGTACTTTCAATCCAACTTGATAGATATCGAAGTTTCTTGAAATGTGTTCATTTGTTTTAATAGAATAGCCTAGACTGATATCAGGTAAAAGCGCATTCTTTGCCATTGAAGTCTCACGCTCTGCAAGTGTTGTGTTGAGCTCTCGAAGTTCTAAACTCGGATTATTTTCAATTCTATCAAGATCCAAATCTAAGATTGTGAGCTCTTTTTTCTTTAAATCGAGTTCATCTGTCTGGACAATTTGTTTTAAAGTCAAAACAGCATTGTCAAGCCTTTGAGTGACATTATTAAGTTGAATTTCGATTTGTTGTTGCTTTGATTGTGCAGTGATTTTATCCAAATAACTGGATTCACCTTCTTCAAATTTACGCTCTGCCATATAGGCGAAATCTTTATAAATACTATCTAACTGTTGATATATATCTAGTTTAGAGGAGGAAGCCAAATAATCTTGATAGGCAATGTAGAGCGCCTTTGTTTGCAAAATTTCAACTAGGCGTACTTGCGTTTCTGCATAAGCTGTTTTTGTTTTTAGCAAGCGTTTCTGTGTGCCATAGACTGTTGGGAATTTGAAATCTTGAGACACACCATAAGTCTGAATGGGCTCTCCATTTATCGGGTCACTATCAAAGTTGTCATATCCAAAAGTAAAGTTGGTTTTATCAAATGTATAGGCACGCCCTTCATTGCTTTTTTCTGCTTTTGCATTGAGAACTTGTGCTTCTAAACCTTTGTTGTTTTTCAGCATTTGTTCTTTCAATAGATCAATTTCTTGCTCTTGAGAATAACCAGAAAAGCAACAGAGAATTAATAACGTAAGACTAAATGCCGTCTTTGAAATTTTAGGTTTCTTTATTTTATTTTCTGCCATCATGTATAAAACGGGGAGAACAATAAGCGTCAAAATTGTCGAGGTGATAAGTCCACCAATAACAACGGTTGATAAAGGTCTTTGAACTTCCGCACCTGCGCCTGTTGATATCGCCATGGGTAAAAAGCCTAAAGCTGTCGAGCTTGCCGTTAATAGAACAGCGCGAAGACGTTCTTGTGTTGCTTTCATAATGTCTTCTTTTGTCAAGGTTTGTTTCTTCTTTTTCAAATTTTTGAAGTACTCAGCTAGAATAATTCCGTTGAGAACGGCGATTCCGAAGAGTGCAATAAAACCAACACCAGCAGAAATACTAAATGGCATATCGCGCAGCCACAAAAGAAGGATGCCTCCAACAGCAGCAAACGGAATTGCTGTGAATATTAATAAAGCATCGCGGTGTTTTTTTAATGCGAATAAAAGCATGAGGTATATCAAGATGAGCACAATCGGAACAGCAAATTGTAAACGCCGACTCGCGCTTTCTAAATTTTCAAACTCCCCACCATAAGTCAGACTGTAGCCAACCGGTAAATTTAAATCAGCGTTGAGTGTGTTTTGAATGTCGCCGACAACAGATTTTAAATCGCGATTCCTCACATTTACTCCAACAACAACACGTCTTTTTGTTTCATCTCTTGAAATTTGTGCCGGTCCTTTTTGGAGTTGAATATCTGCCACTTCACTCAGTGGAATTTTGCCAGCATTTGGAGTGTCTACCATCAAGTTTTTGATGTCATCTATGTCTTGTCGCTTGCTAGAATCTAAGCGGACAACAAGATCAAAACGCTTTTCTCCTTCAAAAACGACACCGACTTGTTTGCCTGAAAAACCTGCGGCAACTATCATATTAACATCCTCTATATTCAGGCCATATCTTGCAATTTTTTCACGTCTATAATTGATTGACATCTCTGGTAAGCCAACTATTTTTTCAACGCTGATATCAACTGCACCGTCTATGTCAGATATTAAGCTTTGAGCTTCATTTGCCTTTTCAGCTAGGGTGTTGAGATCGTCGCCAAAAATTTTAACTGCTATATCAGTCTGAACGCCTGTAGCCAATTCATTAAAACGCATTTCAATGGGTTGCGTAAACTGAATTTCCATGCCGGGAATAATGCTCAGTTCTTGTTTCATCTTGTCAGCTAATTCATCCTTTGTTTTCGCTGATTCCCATTCTTTTTGTGGTTTTAAACGGATGATAACATCAGAATCCTGCATCGACATAGGATCAGTTGGCACTTCGGCAGCACCAATTCTACTGACCACTTGCGACACTTCAGGAAAACGATCTAGTAAAACTTGTTCGATTTCCGTTGTTCGCTCAATTGTACTCTCAAGTGATTTTCCAGTTTTTAAAACTGGTTGGATGACGAAATCACCTTCGTCTAAAGTGGGAACAAATTCACTTCCCATTTTAGAAAAGGTGAAGGCTCCAATTCCAATCAAAAGAACAGCAGAACCGATGATGACTCGCGGATGATTTAAAGACCATTTGAGAACAGGCAAATAAGCGCGATTTGTGGAATTGATCAATTTAAAAGAAAATGTTGATTTTTTCTCTATTTTAGGCTTTAAGAATAAACTACAAGCTACTGGAACCCATGTGAAACAGAGAAACATAGCACCGATGAGCGCAAAACTAAAGGTCAAAGCCATCGGTCTGAACATTTTCCCTTCAACTCCAGAAAGTGTCAGAATAGGAATAAAAACAATAAGAATAATGAGTTGCCCAAAAATGGCAGAATTCATCATTCTTGAAGCCCCAGAATGGGTCAGTTTATCTTTTAGACTTTTAAATTCTTGTGAGCTTAAATTTTTGAAATCCTTGTGCTTGAGCATCATCTTAAAGGCGACAAACTCAACGATAATCACGGCGCCATCAATGATGATTCCGAAATCTAAAGCCCCCATACTCATCAGATTTGCATCGATATTGAAAAGATACATCAAGCTAATGGCAATGAGAAAACTCAAAGGAATCACCGAAGAAATAATGAGTCCTGATCGCAAGTCACCAATGAGCAAAATCACAATAAATGCCACGATGAAAAGTCCTAAGATCAAGTTTTCTGTAATGGTCGACGTTGTTTTGCTGATGAGTTCACTTCGATCTAAAAAACCATTAATATAAACGCCCTCAGGTAAGCTTTGCTTTATTGATAGCAAGCGTTCTTTGACATCTTTGATCACGGTGTTTGCATCAGCACCTTTGAGCATCATGACTTGGCCGAGGATTTTTTCTCCTTCGCCATTCCCAGTGATTGCCCCAAATCTTCTGGCATGACCAAAATCAACTTTGGCAATATCATCAATATAAATAGGGTTGCCATTTCGATTTTCAACACTGATCTCTCTGATGTCATCAAGACTTTTTACTAGACCTTCTCCACGAATAAAATAAGCTTGATTATTGCGTTCAATATAGCTACCGCCAGCTACAGAATTATTTTTCTCTAAGGCTGTAAAGACTTTGTCAATACTCAAATTAAAGGCATTGAGTTTTTCAGTATTAATGGCAACTTCATATTCTTTCAGATAACCACCCCATGTATTGATCTCAACAACACCAGGTATTCCTGAAAGTTGACGCTTAACAATCCAATCTTGGATACTTCGCAATTCCATAACAGAATATTCACCTTTATGGGTTTCATCAACTTCTAATGTGTATTGATAGATTTCACCTAGGCCCGTTGTGATCGGACCCATTTCTGGTGTGCCGAAGGCTTTTGGGATTTTTTCTTTGGCAGCATCAATTTTTTCAGCAATCAATTGTCGCGGTAAATACGTTCCCATTTCATCTTCAAAAACGATGGTGACAACGGATAAACCAAATTTACTGACTGAACGAATTTCGCTGACACCAGGCAAGTTTGACATTTCTAACTCAATAGGATAAGTGATGAATTGCTCTACATCTGCCGTAGATAAATTCCGAGAAGTGGTGATGACCTGAACCTGGTTGTTGGTGATATCAGGAACAGCACCGATTGAAATTTTTGTGAGGGAGAAAATTCCGAAACCTACAATAATTGTTGTCAATAAAAGAATGAAGTACTTTGACTTCAGACTAAAATCAATAATTTTAGATAGCATGTGTAATAAGTGTTTAATTAAAAATCAAAAAGGATCGATGTTTAATTAAACTATTCGCGGTGGCTGAAGAATACGAGGAGATTCTAATGATTCAAAATGCTTGATATAAGCAGCATTGATATCAAATTTAAAGTTTTCTATGATTAAATTGAGGGAGAGAGAAGCTTGAGGTAAAAGTAGATTGTGGTTATGGGCGTGAAATTTACATTCTTTAAAAGGAAGTTCGTCATGATCTGAATGTTCATGCTTTTTTGAATGAGCCTCGCGTTCACCACCAAAATGTTGATCTAAAAACTGATAGATATTGTCGTCAAATTCACTTTTGTGGGTGTTATAATGCTTGACCAGTTCCTTTAAATTGTACATATTTGTGCTTGTCATGCCCAAGGATTGTGATAATGACAGCAAACAAAGCAAATATGTAATGAAAAATTTCATTGCTGCAAAGTTAAGATAAAATGTAACAATCTGTGTATTTCAATTCTTTTTTATAAAATTGATGTACTAAGGCTTTCATAATAATGATCTAATGAAAG
>JAKDUG010000045.1 GCA_030457805.1 Psychroflexus sp. | reverse complement strand
TATCTCGCCAAAAAATTTGATTTAAAGATAGATCATTTCTATATCTGTCGCTCACATTAATTCCGCCAATAAATGAAGTCACACCATCGATGATGACAATTTTGCGGTGATTGCGATAATTCAGTCGGTTGGCAAAGGCATACCAAATAATTTTATAAAAAGGTGCTGTTTCGACGCCGCCTGCTTCAAGTTTTTGAATGAATTTTCTACCTAAGGAATGACTTCCAAAATCATCATACATAAACCTGACCTCAACACCTTCTTGTGCTTTTTGTATTAAAACATCGGCAACTTGATTTCCGGTAATGTCATCTGCAAAAATATAGTATTGTAGATGGATGTGTTTTTTTGCTTCTTGAAGCGCTTCTAAAAGTGCTGGAAACTTCTCTTCTCCGTTTTCTAATAAGTCTATTTTATTGTTGGCTGCAAGTCGATTTTTGCACGCTTCAGCTACAAAATTAATGAGATTTGTGTGCTCTTTACTCACCAATTTCTTTTCAACAATCTCGTCGTGATACTGCTTTAAATTGGTTTCTATCTTTTCGCGTAGCTTGACATCCTTGATAATTTTTTTACTGTAAATTTTACGTTTACGATAATTAACACCAAAGGAGAAATAGAAAAAAATACCGATCAAAGGCACAAAAACAACCAATAAAATATATGCTAAAGTCTTTGTTGCATCTCGCGTATCATAAAGTATACGAAGAATGACAAGAATGATAATGATGCCGTAGGCGATTTGTAAAACTAAACTCAGACTCATTGCGATAACTAAAAGGGATTAAATTACAGTATTTTTTATTAGCGCGGCGTGATTTGTGGCTTCTTTTTCTTTTCGCGAATCAAATAGATCCCGACGAGAATAAGAGAAGCGCCCAATAAATACCACGCATTAAATTTTTCGCCGTCTAAAACGCCCCAGATTACAGCGACAACTGGCAAGAGATAAGAAACTGTACTTGCAAAGACTGCTGAAGTATCTTGAATTAATTTATAGAATAAAACAATGCCGATGGCAGTTCCAAAAATACTTAGAAGACTCATAAAGCCAAGCGCTTTCAAGGCTTCTTGATTGAAATCCATGGTGAAAAATCCTGAAAACACAAGAATAAACGCAGATGGAACCATCCAGATTGTAAAAACGCTACTCGACACATGAATAGATTTGACTTCCTGAAGCTTGAGCTTGATAATCAAGGCGGAGATGGCATAACAAGCTGATGCCAACACCATCAAAAGTGTATAGGCTATTTGGCTATCTGCCGTGTTGCTTTCTGAGAAAAACAAAAGTGTTGCTGCGCCCACGAAACCAATAACAGCACCGATAACTTGTGAGAATTTGCTGCGAATACCAAAAAGCATAAAGCCGAGAACCAACACAAAAATCGGCTCTAAACTGTTGATGATTCCAGCCAGTGAACTACTCACTTGCGTTTGTGCTATTGGAAACAAAAACATAGGCAAGAAATTACCGAAAAAACCTGCTGCAGCAACCCATAAAGCATCGCGCATTGGCATTTTCCTCAAAGCCGGAATACCAATAAATGAAAGAATCAGACCTGATAATCCCACACGAAAAGCACCGATTTGAAATGGAGAAAAGACTGGTAGTGACTTCTTAATAAGAATAAATGAACTCCCCCAAGTGATTGCCATTATGGTTAATAAAAACCATTTGTTTTTAAAAATTTTGATATCCATGAGTTTCTATTTTTGGTGGTTTGAAAAAGGAAAACTGTTCAAACAAAAAATAGTCTTGTTTTAAACAGTTTTCCACCTGTGATTTATAAGGCAGATCTAAAATTAATGAGCGCTTAGATATTCATTGCCTGCATCCATATATTCTAAAAAAAGCGTTTAAATTCTACAGCGAAGTAAAACGCGCTAGTGTTTCTTGGTCTGAATTATAAAGCTTCAACTCCTCTTTCTCAAAACTATAAGTCGTGGTGTATTCAAAAACCTTAAGAAAACGTGCCTCTTTAAAGTCGACGTCTGGACATGATTTCAGTGTTGATAACATGCCTGAAAATTCAATATTTTTTTCTTCACTTAAGCTGTAAGTCCCAGAAAAAGTATTACAACCAGAAAAACCGATGACGCGTGCATCAGCTTCAAGTTCGAAAAATAAATTCTCCCCTTCTTTCGGATCAAAGTTGACTGGTTCTCCTTTTAAGCTTTTTAATTGCCATTTTCCAGATTCAATTGCAAGTGCTTTTGGTTCTTGTTTTGCAAAAACCGCAACTGCATTATTATCTGCATCAAACAACTTTAAGCCTTGATCAGATATGCGGTATGATTCTGTGCTTTTTAAAGCTTTTAAAAAGTGTTGCTCATTTTGGTTTTGGTCAGGGCAACTCCGACGTGTTGTGGCAACATCTCCAAAATCCAATCCATTGTCAGCCGATAATTTGAATGATCCCATCAGTTGATTACAACCTGCATACCCACTCACTTTAGATCCATCATCAGTCAACATCACATGCACGCCCTCAGCCTCTGAAGGTGAGCTGTATTTTTCACCATTCAACTCTTTCAACGCCCAAGTCGAGCCAGTTAAAGCTTCAGCGCCTTGCGGTTCAGCTTCTTGTGCTTCTTTTTTTTCTGTCGATTGCGACTTCTTTTCCTGACAAGCCGTCAAAAGGACAAGAGAAAATAATACAAGACTTAATTTTTTCATGTTGACTATTTTTTTGCAAAAATGACTAATTAAATCTCGCGGCCTATTTTAATTAATAAGCTATTAACAATATTTTCAAAATATATCGTGAGAAAAGCCTTCCGTCTTGTCCTTTTCATCCTGTTTGATGCTTTTACGCCTTTAACTGTAATTTTTTATTTTTTCAAAAAGCGGGCCTTCAAAAGGCCTCTCACCTTCCCGCAGCAGATAATATCTCGCGATGTCACAAAGTGATATTGGCACCACAACAACACAATATAGATTATTGCCAAGAATGCTTTTTGTCAGCTTAAAATACAGATTTTAAGGATTTCCTTTTGAAGCGTGAATCCTTCACATGGCTAAAAAGCAAAACTGGCCCAAATTTTCAAAACATATGAAAATCTGAGCCAGTTTCTGATCATGATTCTTTGAAGACAATATGTCTTACATATCTAAGCTATTAAATAATTCTTTAAGCTTGTCATCTGATGGCCGTGGCGCGTCAGCACTGACAACACGTCCTTCAGGATCTAATAAAATAAAACGTGGAATACCATAAATAAAGTAATCTTTTACAAACTGAGATTCCATATCCTTATCTGCTAACAGCTGAATACCATCATCTAACTCTCTTTTCTCAATCATTTGGCGCCATTTTCCCTTGTCTTCTTGATTATCGACAGAAACAGCTAAAAACGTGATATTTTTATCTTTATAGCTTTCCTCAATTTCTTTCATAAAAGGAATTTCATACAAACACGGCACACACCAAGTTGCCCACATGTCTATATAAACATAGCTACCGCGGTAATCTTTTAAAGAAGAAGTACCACCTTCGTAATTTTCATAATCTTCAAAAAGCGGTGAGACCTTACCAACACCTACTTTTTCATTCATCTTAAGCTGCTCATCACGCTGTGCGTCTATAGAAGTCACAAACTTCTCAATTTTATCTTCTTCAGAGGCGATAAATTCATCGCTTAATTTGCTTTTATTTTCTTCTAAGCGCGCATTTAATTTCTGTGTTAAATCTTTCATCTCTTTCTTGTAGACAGACTCCTCTGAAGATAAGAAATCGCGGTAATCTTCACCAAAAAGACCATTAGTGGATTGCGTTCGAAATCTTAAAAACTCATTTTCATGAGCGCCTTCACCTTCAATTACCATAGATTCATTGACACTTTCTGAATCGAATTTCAATTTCAAATCAAAGCCATTTTGCAAGTATACGCCGAAAACATCTGAATAAGAAGCATTGAAATACACAGGCTCATCAAGTCTTAAAGTATCTTGAAAATGTCCGTCTTGATCAACCTCTATCATCATCGTTTTTGATGTGATTGGATTGAAGACTCTCAAATTGACATCCTCTTTAGCGTTTGTCACTTCTCCTTTGAGGATGGCGAAATCTGGGGTTGGCTCTGGTGCTTTATCACACGCATAGAATAGGCCCATAAAGCCGATGAGAAGTAATGTTGGTTTTGTTCGCATATTTATCATTTTCATAGTTAATTTATAATTTTTAGTAACCTGGATTTTGTTCAATATTAGTGTTTCCTATGATCGCACGATCAGGAATTGGGAGAATATATTTGTATTCTTGATCTAAAGAGGGTTTGATATCCTCAGCATTAACATCCCCTAAAATACTATATCTAATTAAATCAAAAAGTGGTTCTCCATTTTCATAAAACAATTCGAGTAGTTTCTCTTGTCTTATCTCTTCCAATAAAGTCGCTGTATTTGTTGATGTTTTTGGATCTAAATTAGCGCGCACACGCACTGTGTTTAGGCTACTTAATGCCTCAGTCAAATCCCCGTTTGGATCTCTGGTGAGCGCCTCAGCATGCACGAGGTAAATTTCAGCCAATCGCAAGTGATACATCGTGTTGCCTTCACTATCTGGATTAGACACAAATGGATATTTACCATTATCATTCACCCCTTTAGTCATGTCTGAATACGCATATTCAAAACGTGAATCATAGTTAGTCGAATCTACAGCTGCACCTAAATCGCCGTCATCAACACCATTTACTTGTGCATCCGCTAAAGAACGCAAGTTTTCGCTATAAGTTGTTTTCTTGACCTGAGCCATTTCTGTTCCACCTTCTGAGCCAGTTCCATGGTAAGGCGCAAAAAGAACTTCAGAAGAATTGTAAGTGTTTGTAAAGATGGAAGCATAATCCATCTCTAAAGTATAGCCTTCTGAATTATTAATCACTTCGGAAGCTAAGGTGGCCGCTTGTGCATAAGCATTCATATATAAAAGAACTTTTGCTTTTAAGCCTTGAGACGCTACTTTTCCGGCAAAAGAATGTGAAATATCACTGGGGCCATTCGCAATGGCATCATCTAAATCATCTATGATAAAATCATAAGATTCCTGAACTGTATTTCTCGGTAAAGATACTATTTCCTTTGAAAAATCTGATTTGATCACCACACCATACGATGAAGATGTATCATAATACTCACCGAAATAACGCAATAAACTGAAATAGCTCAAAGCACGCATAAACTTTGCTTCTGCAATCATGCCAGCCTCTCTTTCGTCATCAAGCCCAACCGCTGCACCTTCTTCTAATTTCCCAATTAAAAAGTTAGCCGTGTTGATAATTTTATAATGTCCTTTGTAAAGATTAGATAAAAATGGATTTTCAACAGGAACTGTATTTGAATTGAAGCCCTTGTTTCCACTTAAATAGCCATTCATGACACCTTCATTTCCGTAAGCAGCTAAATGCAAAGGAAAAAAACTGATATCAAATTCGCGACTTAAATCATACACGCCATTCAGCACACTCTGTGCACTTTTCTCATCTCTAACTGCGTTATCTCCCGTCAATTGGTAATATGGCTCGACATCATCTACTGAACATGAAGCCACTAAGACAAGAAGTGTAAGACTGAGGATTTGATTTATATATTTTTTCATGATTTTTTATTTTAAAATTGAAGTTCAACACCCAGTGAAAATGATTTCGATAATGGGTATGGATCTTCGTTATTCGTTTGACTTGTAATATTTCTTCTTTCTGAAAAGGTTTCAGGATCTACACCTGGCCATTTTGTCCATGTTGCCAGATTGTTTCCTGACAAAGTTAAACGGGCTTGGTCAATACCGAGCTTTTTCAAAGTATTAGGTTCAAAAGCATAACTGATTTGTAAACTCTTCAAACGCAAATAAGAAGTGTCGTATAAATAGCGGTCTGAAATTCTACTGTTTGAAGCTGGATCAAAATAAACGGCTTTTGCATAGCGCGCATCAGGATTATCAGGTGTCCATGTGTTCAATGCGTATTCTTGATACTTGTTACTTCCCAAAGTGTTAAAAACACCCGTTGGAATTCCATCCCACAAAGCTTCAGCGCCAACTGAATATTGGAAAATAGCAGAGACACTGAAATTTTTATAACTGAAATTTGTACTAAAGCCGCCAAAGAAGTCTGGCTCAACATCACCGATAACAGTTCTATCAGCAGAGGTAATTCTGCCATCACCATTGGTATCTTCAAATAAGTAATCACCAACACCCGTCACTGGCTGGTCATAAACGCCAGTTGGTGACGCTGCATTCAAATCATCAATAACATCTTGTGATTGGATGATTTCTTTCACTTTATAACCTTTGATTGTCCCGACTGGCTCACCTTCTACAAAATAATCTAACTGATGCTCATTGACAGAAGCACCTTTGAATTTATCTAATTTATTGCGGTTCACCGCCCAGTTGGCATTCACACTCCAATTAAAATCCTGTGTTTGAATAATATCTCCTCCTAAACTCACCTCAACACCTTTATTAGACACATCGATAAAGTTTGAGTAATATGTGCCTGATCCTAACTCCAACGGAATTGGCGTTGTCACCAAAGCACCATCTGTTTTTCTGTTATAAACATCAACATTACCATAAATACGTGAGTTGAGAAGTCTAAAATCAAGACCGATATTGATCTCGTCTGTTGTTTCCCAACCGATGTCCTCATTTGGGAAAACATCATTTGGCAATACTGCTGAACTGCCATTGTAAATATCACTGGCACTTGTATTAAAAAACTGGATATAAGCAAAATCAGCGACGTTTGTCGACCCCACACGGCCGGCACTGACTCTTAACTTCAGCTCATTAATTTCTTCATTATCAATTAAGAAATCTTCTCTTGCGATATTCCAGCTTGTTGAAATAGAGGGAAAATAAGCACGCTTGTTATTCGGTCCAAATTTTGAAGACGTATCCGTTCTGAAGTTGATCGTCGCGTTATACTTACTGTCATAGTTATAAGTGATCCTCGAGAATAATGAGTTTAAACCTGTTTCAAACTTAGTGCCTGTGTAACCCCAGTAATTCTTCGGCAGAAGTTGGGTTTGTCAAGACATCATCATCTGGAAAACCTGAATAAAATTGACCATCACTATCTGTTTTTGTTTGATCCCAAGCCGCACCAATCATAGTTGTAAAGCGGTGTTTGTCAAATCTGAACTCATAATTAGCTGTCAGATTTGTCGTCACATTTGAAACCAATGCTGAAGATTTCTCCAAGAAAGAAGTACTCGGAATAATGACCATATCTGTCTGTGCAGATTTCGGTACAAAAGTTCCATTATCACTATAAAAAACAGCTGCATTTATATCTGCTTTCAACTTTAAGTTTTCAATTGGTTCATATTCTAAAAAGCCATTTCCAATAAAATTATAAGATTTATCCAAACCATCATTTCCTAAACGCATCAATGGGTTAGGTTCATAAGTTTGAAATCCATTTTCATAATCTTCCTGTGGCAATAAATTTCCGTTATCCCCGCGAACCGGCAAATCTGGACGTGCACGCACAACCATTGTATTGACGTTGTACTGTCCTAAAACTGTTTCTTCACCAGATTTTGCTTTCGTGTGTCCTAAATTAACTGTTCCTCCAAAAGTAAATTTATCAGAAAGGTCAGTATTTAAAGACATCCCGACATTGTATTGCTCAAAGCGATCGTGATTCACAACGCCTTCTTGATTAACATGTGCTAAATTAAGTGAATAATTTGTGTTTTCAGTTCCTCCGCTTATGCCAAAATTAACTTGATCAGTGATGGCCATACTTCTGAAAACTTCGTCATTCCAATCCGTATCAGCATTTCCAAAATAATTTTCATTTAAACCGTTATAAGTGGATGTGAAATCTGAAAAATCTATATCTACATTTCCGATATTCTGAAGGTCAAAAGCAAAAGATGGATCTAATTTTCCCGAGTTCATCGCATCGACACTGTTCCCAATTAACAAATCGTAATAATCTCTGTATTGTGATGCGTCCAAAACCTTTACCTTATTGATTGGTCGTGCAATTGTTGTTTTGTAAGATAAGCTTGTGGTTGTTTCTTGGTTGCGTTTTCCTTTTTTGGTGGTGACCAAAATCACACCATTAGCACCTCTTGACCCATAGATGGAAGTTGCCGCCGCATCTTTTAAGATATCAAAGGTTTCAATATCATTAGGGTTAATTGTTAATAATGGATTTGATCCAGAAATCCCTTCTGTATTAAACGGCACACCATCAATCACATACAAAGGCTGATTCAATCCACCACCACTTGATAGCGGAGAAGTGACGCCGCGAATATTCATTCGAATTGGCGATCCAGGACGACCAGAGTTTTGAGACACTTGTACACCTTTCACCAATCCACCTAAAGCACGATCAAAACCCACCTGACCCGCTGAAGCTTGAACGATATCATCTGTTTGTACACTTGATACAGAGCCACTGACATCTTCTCTCTTTTGTTTTCCATAACCGATCAAAACGACTTGATCCAACAACTCTACATCTTCTTCCATCACCACGTCAATGCGACTTTCATTTTCTATTTTGACAGGTTTTGTTTTAAAACCGACATAAGAAAAGATCAAAACTTTACTATCAGCATTCACTTCAACACTATAATTCCCATCAAAATCGGTCATCGCTCCGTTGTTTGTTCCTTCGACAAGAATATTAACACCAGGTAATGGCCCCCCGCCTTCATTAGTCACTTGCCCTTCAATGACATTATCTTGAACTTTATTTGGAGAAAGACTTGTTTGTGATTGTGTTTCTTTTTTGAGTATAATTTGATTCTTAAGAATGGTATAAGTCAAATTCTGAGCCTCTAAAACAGAGGCCAAAACATCTGATAGTTTCACATCCTTATAGACTTGATTAATCGGTTGATTGACATCCACTTCATTGGAGTCGTAAAAAAAGCGAAGCGAAGTTTGGTCTTCAATTTGTTGAAAAACATCTTCCAAAGTTGAATTCTTTGCCAGAATATTGACTTCCTGTGCTTGCATAAGTTTTGATGCATGCGCACTCATCTGAAAAGCGCACAGCATGAAAAACACGGCAACAAACTTGAGAGGCATCAGTTTCCTGATCACGCCATAAGCTCGTTTTTTAAAAAATTGATTGTTCATAAATTTAGTTGATTTAAACTTGTTAGAGGTTTATTAATTGTGGGTTTAAAAAAAATTGATTGTGATTTTTTATTTAAGAATTCGGGGCTTTTATTCTAATTGTCCGTCCTTCAATGGTGTAGTTAAATTCTTCATAAGTCTGAAATGTTTCTAAAACTTCTTGAATGGTTTCATCTTTAAATCGAGCTGAAATCACAAGGTCGTTTAAAACCTTATAATCATTGACAATTTTGACATCATATGCGCGCTCTATCTTGTTTTGAATCACTTCAAAAGTGTCATTGACAAAAACGAGTTCCCCTTTAATCCAAGCGATGTGCCTTTGAATCGCCGTTTGCTCCGTCACTAAATCTGCATTTCTATAAAAAACTTTTTGACCTGGCCGAACAGTCACCCGCGATTCAGATTGTGGGTTTTGAGCAGTGATTTCCCCTTCCACCAGTACAGCATAAGCTTTCTGATCTTCCTGATAAGCCGTCACATTAAATTGTGTGCCTAAAACTTCAACAGAAAGGTCTTCCGTTGTCACAAGAAAAGAATGTTCATCTTGTGAAGTCACATCAAAATAAGCTTCCCCATTCAGAAAAACCTCTCTATGCGTTGAATCTTTGCTAAATAAAGTTGGGTAACGCAAAGAAGAACCTGCATTGAGATGAACTTGGGTGCCATCAGACAAAACGAGGCTAAAATTTTTTCCATAAGGAACACGCAAAGTATTGTAAAAAATCTCCTTTTGATTACCGGCTAAATCTTCATCGTAAACAACTTCATTTTCAGAAGCTGATAGACTGTTGACTTGATTGACAAAGGTCGTTTGGTTTGGTTTGATGTATTGAATGCTTCCATCATTGAGCTCCAGCTCAACCCAGTTTTCTTTGTCTACAGCTTGATTCTGGTTTTTTATCGCGAAAAAAGTGATCCCTAAAATACCAAACATCAACACAAATATTGCAGCATAACGATAAAAGCTTCGGTAATTGTTTCTTTTCTCTTTTCTTTGTAGTGTCAACTGAACCTTTTCAAAAGCTTTAGCAGATGAAGTCGAGTCAAAAGAACACGCCAAGTTATGATGTAAACGGATGTATTTTTTAAATTCAACTTGATTCTCAGGAGCGTCAAGCCATGTCAGCAAGCGCTCTAATTCTGACTCAGAGATTGAATCGTCAAGGTATTTTATGATAATTTTATCCAAAATAAAAAGAGGTATTTACTAATAGGATGCTAAAAAACAGACTTACCCTTAAAGAAATTTTGAATTTTTTCACGAATACGTAGTTTAAGCCCTCAGATAGCGATTTAAAAAATGAATGAAAAAGTTTTATTAATCAAGATAAAGAAAGGAGATCAAACTGCTTTTAAACGCTTTTTTAATAAGCATTATCAGCCGATATGCATCTATTTGCAAAGTTTTAAAATCGATCCTGATACGGCTCAAGAAATCGCGCAATCAGTTTTTGTGAAGTTTTGGAACAAACGCGAAGACATCTTTATTTCATCATCAGCCAAAGCTTACCTATATCGCATGGCCTATAATGAATATTTGATGCGCAAACGCAAAGAAGACAAAGAAGCCTCACTCATTGACAGCTTAACCTATGAAGCTCTACAGGATGTCGTAGAGCTCTCACAAGAAGAGTTTGAACACAAATGCAGTCAGCTCAAAAAAAGCATCGATAAATTACCTCAAGCTTGTAGAGAAATTTTAAGACTTAAAATGAATGGCGCCACCTATAAAGAGATTGCAACAGAACTTGATATTTCGATCAAAACTGTGGAATCACAAATGCGTATTGCCTACATCAAACTCCGTGAAGACCTGAAGGATGTTTTTCTTTTTATCATGGCTCTGTAATTTTTCAATTCAATTATTTTTTTTTAAAAAAAATCAGCTGGTTTTAAATGAAATAAAAAGCCATCTCAAAAATAAAATTGAAATGGCTTTTGAAAATTTCATTTAATGACAATTTATGTGGTCAATTCCTCCACTCTTTCGTTAAACTTCAAATAGCGTTCTTTACTATCATCGAGTTCATCCATCCATTCAGTATGGTGTTCTACGGCTTGTGTGCCTGTCACAACACTTTTATATGTTTTATCTCTATAGGTTAAAATATTTTCTTCTTTATCTTTCAACCATTCCTTAAACATGGCCCCCACTTTATCAACATTAAACTCTGGATAATCAGAAAGCCTGATCAGATCCTTGATGTAAGCTGACTGGAAGTCGACATCGCCTAATCCATCTTCAACTTGATCATAACGCGCTAGCCATTGATCAATATCTTTTCTGCGTTCTTCTTTTGAAGGCATTTGATAATCCCCCATGATGAAATCACGCGATACCCAAGCTTGCGTATCAAACATATTAAATGTGTAATACTGATCTTGCATTCCTAAATAGATCAACTGTGGATTGTCGTTAAAGAAAACCCCCTTATAGAGGTTGTCAGGATATAAGTTGTTTTTTGTTTTCAAACGCAATTTCCCAGGTAGGAAAGGGAATTTATGCTTATAACCTGTACACATCACAACAGCATCGAAATCTTCAGTTTCACCATTGCTAAAGTGCGCTGTCGAGCCATCAAAGTGTGTTACTAAAGGTACTTCCTTAATTCCTTCTGGCCACTCTACGCCAATTGGGTTACTTCTGTAACTCAATGTGACAGATTCAGCACCGTGCTTATAACACTGTACGCCGATATCTTCAGCTGAGTAACTACTACCTATTAAAAGTAATTTTTGATTCTTAAATTGATCCGCACCTCTAAAATCGTGCGCGTGCATGATATGTCCTGGAAAATCTTCAATACCGTCAAAATGAGGCATATTTGGTGTTGAGAAGTGACCAGAAGCAACAATTAAATAATCAAATTCTTCTGTATATGTCTCATCGTTCTTAAGATCGTCCAAGATAAGTCTAAACTTCTCAGTTGTATTATCAAAATCCACCCAACGTGCTGTTGTATTAAATCGAATATACTCACGCGCATTACTTTTCTCAATACGTCCCTGAATATAATCAAACAAGACAGGTCTTGGTGGATAAGAGGAAATCGGTTTTTTGAAATGCTCATCAAACGAATAGTCTGAAAATTCTAAGCATTCCTTAGGTCCGTTAGACCATAAATATTTATACATACTACCATGTACTGGTTCGCCAAATTTGCCGACGCCAGTACGCCAAGAGTAATTCCACATACCTCCCCAGTTACTCTGCTTTTCAAAGCAAACAATTTCTGGAGTATCAATTCCTTTATTTTTCAAGGCTTCAAACGCTCTTAATTGGGCTAAACCACTAGGTCCAGCTCCAATTATTCCGACTCTTTTATTGTTCATATTATATAATAAATTTATGTACCTTTAAAAAGGCGTTAAATAATCAATTCTTATAGTCTCAGTTTTAAAATTTTCAAACAACAGATCACATTTCCTAAGAGGTTAAATTCTGCTGTTTTTCGGCTTATATCCGAACTTCGATAATCTACTACTTAAAAAATTCTTACGCAAACTTATCATTGCATTTAAAAAACACAAGCTCATTTAAACCGCAAAACATTGAACAACACAATGATACGACTTGTTAAATCCTTAAAATAAATGCAAATTAGACGACAAAAACATTTTTATTGACTGAATTTGAACTGACAAATAGAAGATATTAGGCAGATAACGGTATTACAAAAAAGCATTACAGCTTGTTTTTAGGAATAGATTCTTATGAAAAAAGGCCTGTCATCAGCTTCAAAATTACAGATTACAATCAAACATTAAAAAATAGGTCAGAATAGATGATTAATTTAAGATTTTGAACAGATAAAAAAGCTTACATTCGCTGGAAATTTTACAAAAACTAAAATGAGAAAACAATTACACCTTTTACTTTTTGTGTTCTTAGCATCGATCACATCTATGCAAGCACAAACTTACCCAACAACGGAATGGTCTGATCTTGCCGACACAAGCTGGTTTGATGCTGATCTTGATGAATTTTCAATCACAACGCCAGAAGCTTTAGCAGGTTTGGCAGAGCTTGTTAATGAAGGAAACACTTTTGAAGGCAAGACAATCACAATTGATGAAGCAATTGACTTAGATGGTAACCTGTGGACACCAATCGGAGATGCCATTGCAATCCCTTTTTCAGGGACTGTTGAAGGAAACGAGAACACAATCTCAAACCTGTGGATCGATCTACCAAGTCAAAGTGTTGCTGGCCTTTTCGGTCAGGTAACCGGCGGAACGCTTTCAGACATCACTATTGATACATCAAACATCGTCGCTGCAGATACAGCAGGTACTTTAGTAGGGAATATTTCAACAGGAAGTAGCATTGATAACTGTCACGCCAAAAACGTTGACGTCTCTTCAATTGGCGAAAACACTGGTGGTTTAGTCGGTGGCTTATTAACAGATTCAAGCATTGCTAACAGTTCATCAAGTGGTGATGTTGTTGGTGTTAACCAAATTGGTGGTTTAGCCGGAACGGTTTGAGACAAAACTGAAATTACAGAATCATATGCTGAGGGAACTGTTACTGCAGATTATTTTAGCAGGCGGATTAGTCGGGTATTGTACAATGGCCTTTGGACCTAATCGTATCAACACAATCAACAACAGTTATTCAAGAGCAAACATCACAGCAACGACTGGTCGTGCTGGTGGTCTTTTTGGCGGTGGAGACGCTGCCCTTGTCATTATGAACTCATACGCAACTGGTACAGTCAGTGCGCCTGAATTTGAAGGAGGCTTTATCGGTGCTTATGGCGGTGGAGACATTATCATTTCAAACAGTTATTTTGATACAGAATCATCAGGATTAACTGAAGGAGTTGGTGGTTTCACTGGCCCTACACAAAGCTATGAAATTACA
>JAKDUG010000237.1 GCA_030457805.1 Psychroflexus sp. | reverse complement strand
TCAATTCCTGAGTAGGTTTAAATGTCTTTTCTTCATCAGATTGAATGACGCGTTTCAAAAAATCCGAGGCATTCTTAATTTGACTTTGTGCCTTAGCCAATTGATTTTCGAGTTCGCTCACTCTGATTTGCACATCTAGGATATCAGCTCTCTGGATTAAGCCTTCATCCAAAAAGTTGGCTGCATTCTCGTGGTGGCTGTTTGCCGTGCTGAGGGCAAGCGCGATAACATCATATTGTTTGTATGCCATTTGTAATTGCATATAAGCTTGGCGTGTTTCGAGATGCATATAATCTTTCAGACGTTGGCCTTGTAGTTTTGTAGCGTTGAGTTTGAGTTTTGCCGCCCGTCTTTCATAAAATTGATCAACATTTATCAAAGGCTGCTCAACACTGATAACAGTAGCGAAGTTGTTTATGGCATCAGGATCATTGAGAAGAACTGGGTTGAAGTCATTTTGCGTTAACACCTCTTGATTTAATTTCGACCCAAAAGCCATCAATGGGTTTGTGGTTCGTGTGGCGGTATAACTCGCAGATATGCGTGGCAAGAAAACTGCAGAGGACTGTAAGTAATTGGCTTGTGCCTTGTCTACTTCGCGATCAGCCATCAAAATCTTTAAGTTTTTTGCCGCAAGCCCATCCAGAATTTCATTTTCTGAAATGTGTTTTACATTCTGAGCCTGCGCAATGCCACTCAAGAATGCGAGCATAATGATTATTTGTTTTCGCATGATTTATATATTATCGCTGCAAAAATAGGGCGTGATTTCAGTTTTGACAGTAACAAAAGTTACCGACAAGCCTTTCATCATTCCGGCTGAGGCTTTTTTCATTTTTTTTGAATATGTTGTTTAAATTAGAAGGAAATGAGGTGTAATGTCACCAGAATAATAAGAGAGACGAATAAAAAACCTATTTTTGTAGGTGTAAATTTTAATGCGATGATATCACTTTCAGAAGAAAACTACCTTAAAGCTATTTACCATTTACAGCAAGGAATCACAGATGGTGTGAGTACAAACGCCATGGCGGAAAAATTGGAAACGAAGGCCTCATCAGTGACAGATATGCTTAAAAAATTAGCCAAAAAGGAATTGGTGATTTATCAAAAATACAAAGGTGTGACACTGACTGAAAGCGGCCGTAAATCAGCTTTAGAGATTGTAAGGAAACACCGCTTATGGGAAGTTTTCTTGGTTGATAAACTCAATTTTTCTTGGGATGAGGTGCACGATGTCGCTGAACAATTAGAGCATGTTAAATCAAAAAAACTGGCGCGAGAGCTAGATCAGTTTTTAGAATATCCAAAGCGCGATCCGCATGGCGACCCGATTCCTGATGCAGAAGGGAATTTGAAAATTTCACACAAAACGCTTTTGTCAAATTTAGAGGTTGGTCAAGACGGCTATTTGATAGGCGTGAAGGACACATCTTCAGATTTTTTAAAATATCTTGATAAAAATGGAATCTCTCTGGGCCAGAAAATCGAAATCCTGGACAAAGAAAATTTTGACAATTCAATGTTGATAAAAGTGAATAGGAAAGAGATGCGAATATCACTTTTGGTTTCTTCAAATATTTATATCAAACCTTAAATAAGTTGAGCTTATTATTTCTGTTGAGGTGTGATCGAGTCGGCGTTAAAAAATCTCAATAGATTTGACTGTGGTATTTTAAGGATATTGATTTTTATTTAAAAATGAGGCAGTGGCTCGAACTCAATAAAACATAAAACAATTACCGCAGTGTTCCCTCTGGGAATTTCACTTTATCTGGAGCTGCGTTCAGCATGGGTAAGGCATATTTTAAAATACGATTTCGACGACCAGTGGTGTCATATGGCTCTACTGGATAGGAAATCACGGCTTCCATCCAGGCGTAGGCGTTGACTCTGAAATAAACGGCAGGTTCCCATTGTTTATGTTTTTGAGTGAGTTCTGAATACTGCGCCTTGAAATCTTTAAGCGCTGCCTCCATAAGACATTTCTCTACAAATTCGAGATCGCTGGTGTAAGCCACTTGGATTGGGATTTCATTCCAAATAAAAGGAATTTCGGGTCCAGAATAATTGGTGATTTCTTCTTTTAAGATTAAGCTATTTGGGAATCTGATAATCCGGCCACTTTTTCTGTCGTTGCCTAGATAATCACCGCTGCATTCTTCAATGGAAGTGTCTAAGTAGTTGATTTCGACCACGTCTCCTCTGAAGCCTTTGATTTGGATACGATCGCCGACTAAATAAGAGCGTCTAAAAATTAAATAAATCCAAGCGATAAAGGAAGCGATGGGCGCCTGCAATGCAAAACCTAAAACCAAGGAGAATAAACCAAAACTGACGGCTGCTGCATATAGGTTCTGAAATAAAAAAGAGGTGACCACAATAAGGCTGAAAACAGAGGCGAGAAAACGGATGATACGCAATAAGTTGTACCGATCTCCCTCGAGATGGTTTTGGTTGTTGACAATACTTTCAGTGATTTTGCTGATCAGGAAGATCAAGGCAATCAAAAATAAGCTGATACTCAACTTTTTCATGAAGGGAATGTACTCACGCCAAGAGCCGAAAATGATGAAATTTAATAAATAATGTAAAAGAATTAATAGCATTGCCGTGATGCCATAAATCGCGATCGAACGTTTATCTTTTTGCTTTTCCTTCATAGTCCAGTTCTGTTTGATGTGTGAAAATAAGACATCTATTTAAAATAGTTGTCCTAAACCTTCACGACAT
>JAKDUG010000236.1 GCA_030457805.1 Psychroflexus sp. | reverse complement strand
ACGTTATTATGATGATAATCTCTATAATTATTTAATCAATAAAGGTTCAAATTCAGCTGAAGCAAATACGTTTGCACTAAGGAGTCCTGATTTAGATAAAAATTTCAGTAGCTTTAATGCAATGGCTGGTGTGGCTTATGATATTAATGATCAATTCAGCATAAAATCAAACTTTGGAACGAACTTTAGGTTACCAACTGCTATTGAATTAGGTGCTAACGGAATTCATCATGGTTCATTCAGACATGAAAGAGGAAATAAAAATCTTGACGCCGAAAAATCTTATGTCATCGATTTAGATTTAGAATATAAAACAGATGATTTTATCGCCAAATTGAGTCCGTATGCTTACTATTTCAGCAATTATATTTTTTTAAAACCAACTTTAGAATTTTCAGTTTTACCGCATTCAGGTCAGATTTATAGTTATGAACAATCTGAAGCTTTGTTAAGTGGTGTTGAATTGATGCTTGAAAAAAATTTCGATTTTGGCTTACGCACTTTAGTCGTTGCTGAATATATCCGAAATCAACAAATTACAGATTCAGGCAGCAGCGAATATCCTTTGCCTTTTACACCTGCAAACAACTTGTTTTTAGAAGTTGGGCAGCAGATTTTCAAAGAAAGTCAAAGTTTCTCTAAAACTGAAGTTTATGTCAATTCGACTATCGCGATGAAGCAAGACAGAATTGCGCAAGGTGAGAAAGTAACACCTGGTTATGAAGTTTTTGGACTTGGTGCAAAATCAACTTTGAAAATCAAGAATTTCGAAATGGATGTCAACCTTAGTGTTACAAATCTTTTTAACACAGAATATTATAAACACACGAGTTTTTATAGATAGTTGGTAATTCCTGAATTTGGAAGAAATATTCAAGTGAATTTTAGAATACCTATCATTTAATGTTAGATATCACTAAACATATTTCATTTGCTTTTATCGCCTTAATGGTATGGATGCAAATTGTATTTACTGGACACTTTATTTGGATTGAACACGAATTTGATGCAGATCAACGTTCTGTCGCGTCTCAATTTATTGATAAGACGTTGGATCATCAATGTTCAGACTTTAACATCTCAAAACATTTGTACCTCGTTTTTTATAATTCTGTTGACTTCAATTTATCAATGGAATTTGTAAGTAAAAATTTATTCAAAAAGCTTGATTTTTATAAAAAGAAAAGATACGAAGCATATCAGCTTAGAGCACCACCCTCAACTTAACAATAACTCAACTTTATTAAATAAAATTAATTATAAAAATTTAAATTCAATAAAAAATGAAAAAATACATTTATCAATCAATCGTTTTAAGTATCGCCATTTTATTCACTGCTTGTAGCAGCGATGACGATAATGGACTAGATAATGAAGTGCCAACAATTACAATTAATGTTCCTCAACAAGAACAACATTTTGATCTTGGCGGAAAAATTATGCTCAATATTGAGTTAGAAGATAATGTTTCTTTGGCCGCATATCGTCTAAATATTCATCATAATGCAGATGGTCACACGCATGGTGTTGTTACAATGAGTGAAGATTGGGAGTACAACGAAAACATCACTTTAGAAAACTCACCACAAAGTTTTTTAGTAGAAGATGAAATAAACATTCCGACAGGTATTACTCAGGGTGAGTATCATTTTGGAATTATCGTTTTGGATAGTTCAGGAAATCAATCAGAAGCTTATGTTGATATTGAAATTGGTGAGCACAATCACGAGCATTAATATTTAAGTTCAGCCGTGTTAGGCGAAAAAAGTCGGTTTGATATTCATCACAACCGGCTTTTTTTATTTTTTAATACATCAAACGTTGAAGGTATCCGTAATAATCTCCCTTTTTACCATCAATTTGAGATTTGAGTTCCACTTTAGAAATCCATGCTTTGGATAAAGCAATTTCTTCAAGACATGAAATTTTTAAACCTGTTCGTTTTTCAAGTGCTTTGATAAATTCGGTCGCTTCTGTTAGCGCTTCATGCGTGCCAGTATCCAACCAAGCAAAACCACGATTCAAGGCTTGTATTTGTAAATTGCCTTGATCGAGATAGGCAGAATTAATAGATGTGATCTCGAGTTCGCCACGATCAGAAGGCTGCACGTTTTTGGCAATTTCAATCACCGAATTCGGATAGAAATATAAACCAACAACCGCGTGATTCCCTTTTGGATGTTCTGGTTTTTCTTCAATACTCAAAACCTCACCACTATCATTAATCTCAGCGACACCATAACGTCTCGGATTATCAACGTGATACCCGAAAATGACAGCTTTATTTTCAGCTTCTACTTTTTGAACAGCATCTGCCAATAAGCTTGACAAACCAGCACCGTAGAAAACATTATCTCCCAAAATCAAACAGACATCATCATTGCCAATAAAATCTTCACCAATCACAAAAGCCTGTGCCAAACCCTCAGGTTTTGGTTGTTCTGCATAACTCAAATTCATACCAATAGCGGAGCCATCGCCGAGTAATCGCTGAAAATTGGGTAAATCCTCAGGTGTAGAAATAATTAAAATATCGCGAATATTCGCCAACATCAAGACCGATAAAGGATAGTAAATCATCGGTTTATCATAGATTGGCAGGAGTTGTTTGGAAACAGCATGCGTTAAAGGATGTAAGCGCGTGCCTGAGCCGCCGGCTAAAATAATGCCTTTCATAGTTTTAGATTTTGGTCAGCACGAAAATAAGAATTTATCCCTATTAATCGAGAATTCACAA
>JAKDUG010000235.1 GCA_030457805.1 Psychroflexus sp. | reverse complement strand
CACTGCCCTGTTTTATTAAAATTAAAATAAGATCTCGCCTTGTGCGTTAAAATAATAAACCTAAATCATGCTAAAGAGAATTCTTACACTCGTTGTTGTCGCAAGTCTAACAGCTTGCGTCAGCCAAAAAAAATACGACGAACTCGACAGAGACTTCGCTAATCTCAGTGCAGACTACGACACCCAAAGCTCACAATTAGAAGATTGTGACGACAAGAAAGACATGATGACTTCTGAGCGCGATAAGCTACAAGAGGCTTTTGATACTTTAGAAGAAGAAAAAGATACTTTTGAAAAACAACTCGCGCAAAAGAAAAGTGATTACGATAAGCTCTCAGATTCTTACAATGCCTTAGAAGCAAATAGCTCCAAGGTGCTCTCTGAAAATGCAAGTCGAAATCGCGAACTTTTAAAAGAACTCGAAGTCAAAGAGGAAAAATTAGCCAATGAGCAAGAACGCTTGGAAAAAATGCAGAAAGACTTGAGTTATCGTGAAAAGCGTATCAATGAACTCGAATCGATGATTGCTGCTGAAGAAGAAAAAATGAACACGCTGAAAGAAAACCTCTCTAAGGCGCTAGTCAATTTTGAAGATCGTGGCCTCAGCGTAGAACAACGCGATGGAAAAGTCTATGTGTCCATGGAAAACAAATTACTTTTCAGTTCAGGGAGTTGGTCTGTCGGAAACGAAGGCCAACAAGCCGTCAAAGAATTAGGAAAAGTTTTGGCCAGCAATTCAGATATCAATGTTCTGATTGAAGGCCACACAGACAACGTGCCTTACAATGGAAGTGGCGCCCTAAAGGACAACTGGGATTTATCGACAAAACGCGCGACAGAAGTTTTAAAATTGCTCATCAAAAACTCAAATATCAATCCCAAAAACTTAACAGCAGCTGGTCGTGGAGAATTTGCGCCTGTGGCTTCGAATTCAACGGGAACTGGGAAAGCAAAAAACAGACGTATCGAAGTTGTATTAACGCCTAAATTTGATGAGATCTCAAAACTCTTAAAACAATAATAGATGAACTTACTCAGTAAAGCCTCCAGCCCTTACCTCCTACAACACAAAGACAACCCTGTGGCATGGCGCGAATGGAATAGTGAAACGCTGGCACTTGCTGAGGAACTTAATAAGCCAATCATCATCAGCATTGGTTATGCTGCTTGTCATTGGTGTCATGTGATGGCACATGAATCCTTCGAGGATGAAAGTGTTGCCCAATTGATGAATGAAAATTTTATCTGTATCAAAATTGATCGCGAAGAGCGCCCTGATATTGATCAAATTTATATGGATGCTGCGCAAATCTTGACAGGCAGAGCCGGTTGGCCTCTCAATGCATTTGCCTTTCCTGATGGACGCCCATTTTATGCAGCAACTTATTTTCCTAAAGAAAACTGGAAGAAAGTGCTGACCAATGTTGCTGCGGCTTATCAATCACAACGTGAGCAACTCGAAGACACTGCCAACAAACTAACGCAAGGCATTCAAGACATGGATATATTAAATTTTGAACCCGCCGAGCATAAAGACTATACAACAACAGATTACAAAGATTTTTTTGGCAGTTGGGTACAGTTTATCGATCGCCAAAACGGTGGTTTTAAAGGTGCCCCAAAATTCCCGATGCCGAGCAGTTGGCAATTTTTACTCGACTATTATTTTTACACAAAAAATCAGGATGCACTTGATGTCACAACCGAATTGCTCGACGGCATGCGCAAAGGAGGTATCTACGATCAGATACACGGTGGCTTTTCACGCTACGCAGTTGATGACAAATGGTTTGCACCGCATTTTGAGAAAATGCTTTATGATAATGCGCAACTCATTAGTCTATATGCAAAAACATATCAGAACACGTCAAACCAAGATTACGAAAAAGTGATTCGACAAAGCTTGGCTTTTGTCAAAGCCGAGTTGAGCGCTAAGAACGGTGGTTTTTACTCGGCTCTTGATGCAGATTCCGACGGAATAGAAGGCGCCTATTACACATATACCGAAAGTGAACTCAAAGCATTGCTGACCAAAGAGGAGTTCAAAATAGCACAGGTTTATTTCGGTTTAAAAGAAAATGGAAATTGGGAAGACAATCAAAATATTCTACATGAAGCCAAGTCACTTGAGCACATTGCAGCTGATTTAAAACAAGATGAACAAAATCTTGCATTGCTATTAGAAAGCAGTCGAAAGAAAATCAGAAAGGAAAGTCAGACGAGAAATAAACCAAACCTTGACGATAAAATCTTATGCAGTTGGAATGCAATGATGCTCATCGCTTACATCGATGCTTATTCTGCTTTAGAAGATGATGACTACTTAGTTGCTGCAATTGAGAATGCGGAATTCTTGATCACTTCTCTTATGGATGAAAAAGGACAACTCTACCGAAATTATAAAAACCAAAAAGCCATTATCCCTGCCTTTTTAGAAGATTATGCTTGGCTCTCTCAGGCTTTGTGTCATTTATATCAAGTGACATTTAATGCGCGTTATTTACAGTTTTCAAAGGAATTAGCAGACTCAGCAATTGATCAGTTTTATGATATTAGTCGTGGTATTTTTTATTATACCTCTGCTGAAAACACAGAATTAATTGCTAGAAAAATAGAGATCAATGACAATGTTATTCCGGCCTCAAATTCCGTTATGCTCAATCTACTCATTGATTTATCGACTTTTTATCCACAGGCAAACTATGCACATATCGCAGATCAATTGGCAGCAAAAGTGCAGCAGAAAATCTATAAGTCTGGAC